>DATBCM010000038.1:0-3402 GCA_036270455.1 Gemmatimonadales bacterium
GTCAACTGAGCCAGCTCTCCGGTGCTCAGGGTCGCGCTCGAGGGGAGGACGTTGACCGAGCCCACGGACAGCGGTACAAGACTGACCACCGCGGAATCGGCGTACGCCGTGCCCGTGGCCCGTGCTGTCACCACATCCTGCTGGCCCGATGCGGGCGCCGTGTACAGTCCGCCGGCGGTGATCGTTCCAAATCGGGCCGACCAGGTGACTACGACCGCCACTGAGTCACCGCCCTGCGTGACCCCTTTGGCCTGGAACTGCACGTGATCCCCCGGCGACAATGTCGCGACGGCGGGCGTGATCAGAATCCCCAGCACCGTGGTGGTAGCGGAAGACCCCACAACCTGAACACTTCTATCGAGACAGGCGAACACCAGGACGGCGATACTGACGAGCAAGACCGCCCCCAGCAGTCGCTGCGTGGCCCCGACTCGCGGGGCGCACCGTTCGTCGCGCAAACGCACCGTGACCATCCTTGCACTTCGACTGGAAAACTGCCGCCCTGAAAGGCACAGGGATTGCCCTTCTTCGCGGGCGTATGGCCACTGGCGCAAGCTCCGTGCAACCGCGTGTACAGCCCTCCCCCGTCTCCGGGGCCCAGCGGGCTCCGACCCGATTCTCACACCGGGCGGAGAGCTGGCGCCGGCTGCGCGGAGTCTCGATTGCCCATCTGATCGAAATGGACGGTCCCGGCGGGGCCGAGCGCCTGGTCGCTCTCCTCGCCGGCGCCGTCGCCGACGGCGGGGCGCGCAGCATCGCGTTCCTGCCGGAAGGAGGAGAGGGATGGCTCACGCGCGAGCTTCGCCTGGTTGGCATCACCGTCGAACACGTGCCGGTGGACACCCACCGCCGGACCATCACCGCCCTGGAGGCCGGCTTCCGCCGTCACGACATCGCCGTCGCACACAGCCACGAATTCGCGATGGGGATCTGCGGTGCCGTGGCGGCCCGCCGGACGGGCGCCGGGCACGTCATCACCATGCATGGTGGGCGGCACTACGCCAGCAGGTGGCACCGGCGGCTCGCCCTCCGCCTGGCCGCGACCCATAGCGGGGCGCTGGTGGGAGTCTGCCGCGAAGCGGCCGACGCGCTGCGCCGGGATCTCTGGCTCCCCCGACGCCGTGTCCTGACCATTTCCAACGGCGTGTTCGCGCCGGACTTCTCACATCCGGCCCCGTTGCGGGCCGACCTGGGGCTCGCGGAGCACGAGGTGCTCATCGTCGCGGTCGGGAACCTGTACCCGGTGAAAGGACACCGGTATCTGATCGAGGCCCTGGCCCTGCTCCGCGAGCGCCACCCCCACGCGCACGTCGCCGTGGTGGGCCGTGGGGAGCTCCACGAACCACTGGAAGCTCTCGCCCGCTCCCTGGGCGTGAGCGACCGGGTGCATCTCCTGGGATTTCGACCTGACGTCGGGAGCGTGCTGGCGGCCGCGGATTTCTTCGCGCTGCCGTCGCTCTCGGAGGGCCTCCCGCTCGCATTGCTGGAAGCGATGCGAGCGGGGTTGCCCATCATCGCGAGTGATGTGGGCGGTATCCGCACCGCGCTGGCGAACGGCGAGGCCGGCCAGCTCGTCCGGCCGGGGGACCCGCAGGACCTCGCCACCGCCCTCGACTGGCTCCTGTCCCAACCGACCGTCGCGAGCGTCTTTGGCGCGCGCGCGGAAGCTCGGGCCGCCGAGGAGTACGATTTCCAGCGCACCGCCGACAGCTATGCGTCGTTGTACGCGACCCTCCTCCCCGCCCGCGCACTGACCAGGAGCCTCTGATGCGCCTCGCGCTCATCGCCGACATCCACGCCAATGCGCCGGCGCTGGAAGCGGTGCTGGTACATGCCCGCCGGCAGCACGTCGACCTGGTCGTCGGCCTCGGCGACGTCGTGGGCACGTCGGCCCTGCCCCTCGAGACGATCGCGATGATGCGCGATCAGGGGATCGAAAGCGTCGCCGGCAACCATGACCTCGCCGCGATCGGGCGCCTGTCCCTGGACCTCGCGGGCCCCCGTGCCCGGGAAGTGCTCGAGTGGACGCGGGACGTGCTGAGCGATGAAGAGTGGCGCTATCTGGCCGAGCTCCCGATGGAGCTGGCCCCCCGCCCCGAAGTCCTGTGCGTGCATGCGGGATTCTCGGACCCCGTCGCCACGCTACGGACGGCCGACGACTTCCGTGCGCAAGCCAGCCTCATCCGGGAGTACGATCCCCGCGTCTCGATCTGTTGCCTCGGCCACACCCATCTCCCCGGCGTGGTGTCCGTCGTGGGCAGTGAGGTCTACCTGTATCCCGGTCCCGTCGCCGACCTTCCCGCTGAGGGATTCCATTTCGTGAATCCCGGGAGCGTGGGGGATCTGACCACCCGCGATCCCCGGGCGGTCTACGCCACCCTGGATCTTGACGAACGCCGAGTCCGCTATTTCCGGGTCCCCTACGATCGCGGGGCCGTTCTCTCGGCCAACACCCGCCAGCGGGCCACGGCCCACCTCCTGGAACAGTCGGCGTGAGAGTTCTCGTCACCGGAGCCGAAACCGCCGAGGGCCTGGCGGTCATCCGGGCCATCGACCGGGTGGGTATGCACGTAGTGGCAGCCGGGGACCGCCGCCTGTCCCTGGGCTTCGCGTCCCGGTATCCGAAGGCCCGGCTCCGGTACCCGCCCGTCAACGACGGTCCGCGCCGGACATCGGAAGCCATCAGCGATATCATCGATCGCACCAACCCCGACGTCGTGATTCCCGTCGGCGAGGATGTGTTGGTCACCCTGAAGGAGAACCGGCGGCGGGTCTCCCGCCACACGATTCTCGCCGCGCCCCCTCCTGAGGTGCTGGGACGCGCGCTCGACCGCGCGAAAGCCTTGTCGCTCGTCAAGCGGCTCGGCATCGCGACGCCCCGGTGGGTCCAGGGAGAGTCGCTCACCGAAGTCCTGGACGCGGCCGCGGACCTCCGCTTCCCGGTCGCCGTCAGACCACGGGGACCCGCCCTGTACCGCCCCACCGCGCACACCCTCGATTTCGAAGTCCAGTACGCGGAGAGCCTCCGCGCCCTCGCGCGGCTGCTCGGACCCCGTCAACGCGACATCCAGATGATGCTGGTCCACGAGTGCCTGACGGGCATTGGACACTGCGTGAGCGCGGTCTGCGATCAAGGAAAAGTCGTCGCGCTCTTCCCCTGCGAGTGGGAGCGGGAGTATCCGCTCACCGGTGGCGTGAGCGTCGTGCGCCGGTCCATCCCGCTGGACCAGCGACTCGTCTCCGCGACCTCTCGCGTCCTGGAAGCGTGGGGCTGGCATGGGGTCGCCATGGTCGAGTTCCGGTACGACCGCCGGGACGACGAGTACACGTTCATCGGCGTGAGCTCCCGGTTCCCGACGTCCACCGCGCTGGCTCTTGAAGCCGGACTCAACCTCCCGCAGC
>DATBCM010000039.1:0-2691 GCA_036270455.1 Gemmatimonadales bacterium
CCCGGATCCACAGCCGGTGTAGCGTTCGGCCCATTGACACAACAGGCCATCGCGACGACGCATCAACTCATTACGGGACCAGAGCCTGGTGTGCGGTTCAGAGACACCGCGGTGGTCGTACCGCGGAGTGGCTACTTCTACACCATCGATGCGGTGTATGACTCAAGCGGGGCCATCCTCCGCGATGCACTTGTGCTCTTCGATAGTCATGGCAAAGTCGTGGCCACCAGCGTCCAAGCCGACACCGGCGAAACGTGCGATGGCTGCGGTGCGATCACCTTCAACGACGGCTACTGGCGCCTCTACAATGTGCTCAATGCGTTCGTGATTCCTGGCTTCACGTACCCAGTCTTGTTCCTGGACACCAGCACGGTGGAGGGTCGCGCCTTGTCGCTAATCACGTTCGACACTAAGGGGCGGTACGGTAGCTATCGGATTTACGAATACGTTGTGACCTGCATCCTGGGAGACAGTCAGTGAACACCTCCGCGCCGCACGCCCAGTGTGCACCTGGCTATCAATGAGTCTCGTGAACCGGATACGCGACACCACACTGATGTGCGTCGACTCGGCCCCCCGTTCCCGCGCCCTGAAGGTCGCTCTCGGCGCAAGCGCGTCTTGAAAGACGCGGACCTACCCGGTGACTCGACCGTGCAAGGCCTTCAGGCCGCTCCCGAGAGTGGTCTGTGCTTAGCGGCTTCGAGCCCACGGGAACGACAGCAGGTCCTTCGCGCCTTCGGCGCTCAGGATGACGCGGTGGCGTTGTCGTCCAAGCCAAGACAGAGAGAGGGCGCGCACGCGCGCGACGCGAAGGACCTGCTTCTCAAGGATTCTGGCACCTGGAGGGTTGAAGCAGCGGGTGCCGAAGGCGACGAAGTAGGAGAAAAAAACGCCCGCCACTCTGAAGTCCAGAAATGGCGGGCCTTGTCTATGCGCCGACTCGGAATCGAACCGAGAACCTAAGGATTAAGAGTCCTTTGCTCTGCCAGTTGAGCTATCGGCGCGGGGGCTTAAAACTCATCAGGCCCAAAGTCTTGCGCAAGCGCCACCCGCCCCAATCGTAACAACACCCCCACGACATCGCCCAACTCCATTCCCCCGGGGTATCTTGTAAAAGAGAACCGCATGTGCGGGTCCTGCCTGGCGGCGCCATGCGCACCGGGACGCCTCCAGGACTCCGGCCGACCGGTGCGTGGAGCAGTCACCCATGGACCTTGCTCGTTCGATCGCATCACCTCGCCGGTCGGAGTCCGATCCCCTCCTCGTCGTCAAGCGGTTCGAGACGCCCGAAACGGTCCTGCGCTTCGAGCAGGGCCGCCTCGAGCTCATGTCGCTCGACGGCCGACTGGTCGGCAAGGGCAGCTACCGCCCGGGATGGCGGTGGTCGCAGGTCACCGGGCCCGCGCGCCGCGGCGCACGTCCCCTCCAGCAGACCGGTGTCATCCTCTCCGGCCGCGCCAAGATCCAGATCCCGGAGCGCGACGAAGTGGACCTGACGCCGGGAGACTTCTTTCACGTCGCCTCGGAGTACGAGAGCTGGGTGGTGGGATACCGCCCCTGCGAGGTCCTCTACTTCGACGGGATGGAAGCGCTGGTGGAACGGCTGCACCGGGAAGGCTCAGCGCACCTCTAGACCTTCTCGAACACCAGCCTCCAGTGGTCGAGCAGCTCGCGCTCGAAGCAGACACTGTTGGCGCTCACGCCTGACGTGAAGGCGTCGCGGAACCTCCGGCTCAGGAAGTACCGCGGCGCCAGCGTGAGCTTCACCAGTGCCTTCCGGAACGAGAACGCCGCAAACCGCTCGCGCCACCGCTTGATGGTTTCGATGTAGTCGAGCCGCCCATTCTCGAGGGCGACGAGCCGGAAGACCGGGGCCGCCGCCCGCTCAATCTGCTCCCGCCCCGCCGGCAGCCAGGAGCCCGGGAACTGGGCCCGCAGGAGCGCCAGCATCCACTCGTCCGAATCCCTCGGCGCGTGGATGTCGATCCGCTCCGGTGCGATCATATTGCGGCCGAACACCATGGTCTGGAGAAACAACCGCCCCCGGTCGGGCACCAGCCCCGCGACCGACCGGAAGAACCCCGCGTAGACCTCTTCCTGCCGGCCGGCCCTGAACTCATCCGGCGAGCAGAAATGCTCGAAGGCGCCGAGGCTCACCGCGGCGTCGAAGCCGCCGAAGGCAGTCGGGGGCACGTCGCGGCAATCCCTGAGATGGACCTCTAGGCCGTTGCGCACACACGCCTGGTACTGCCCGGCCACGAACGCATGCTTCGCGCGCTGAGCCTGCTCCAGGGTCAGCGTGAAATCCCCGTCGAACTTGGCCCGGAGAAGTCGGCCATTTCGCCCAGGCTGAGACGGAAGATCCGGTCGATGATCGAGTACGTGAAATCGAGGTCGAACGCGCGGGCCATACTGATGCCTTACTTCTTGTGGACCTGCTCTTCCTTAAGAATCTTCTTCGAGAAATAGAAGACCATGAGGGCGACGATCAGGAAATCGATCAAGGCGCCGGCCACCGGCCCGATGTTGAGGTGCACCGAACCGATGTCGAGGGTCGCCGACCGCCACGCGCCGCCGGGGACGAAGAAGGTGATGATCGGCATGAGAATCCCCTGCACGATGGCGGTGACCAGGTCATTGAGCTTACCGCCGATGATGACCGCAATTGCCAGCCCGATGACACCGTACTCC
>DATBCM010000040.1:0-2730 GCA_036270455.1 Gemmatimonadales bacterium
GAAATCATCGTCGTGGATAACGCCTCCACCGACTCGACGTCCGATGTGGCGCGGGCGCATGGCGCGCGGGTGGTCTCCGAGCCCCGACGGGTGATCGCGGCGGTTCGGAATGCCGGCGCAGTCGCCGCGACCGGTGACATCCTCGTCTTTGTGGACGCCGATTCGGTCATTCACCCCGAGACGCTTGCCCGGGTCGCGCAGGCCCTCTCCTCCCCCAAAATCGTTGGCGGTGCAACCGGGATCACGATGGACCGGTGGTCCGCCGGGATCGCGTTGACGTATGCCGTGCTTGAGACCTGGTGCTGGGTAAGTGGATGGGATACGGGCGTGCTGTTCTGCCGTCACGAGACATTCGACACGGTCGGTGGCTTCCCGGAGCACCTGCTCTTTGCTGAAGACCTGGCATTCTACAGCGGACTCCGTCGCCTCGGACGTGCGCGGGGACAGCGATTCATCCGCCTGGGCGGTGTGCGGACCGTCACGTCGACTCGCAAGTTCGACCAGTTCGGGGACTGGGGGTGGCCGCTGGCGAACGCCAAGGTCCTGTGGTACGCGCTCCTCCACTCGTCCCGCGAACGGGCGATGGTCGAGGAGCACTGGTACCGGGTGCGTCGCTGACCATGATCCCCTGGCTTTGGCTGGCGGCGGTCGTGGCCACGGGAGATTCGGTTCGCAGTTTCCAGGTGGTGGTCGCTCCGGGAGAATCTCTGCACGTTGCCGTGTTCGGCCGGGGTAAGCCCGTCGTGCTGATCCCCGGGTTTTTCGGCTCGGTGTTCGGATTCCGGAAGCTGATCCCTCTGCTCGAAGAGGCCGGGTATCAGCCGACCGTGGTCGAGCCCCTCGGCACCGGGTTCTCCGGGCGGCCGTCCCGCGGCGACTACTCGCTTTCCGCGCAGGCCGATCAAATCGCGGCGGCCCTCGACTCCCTGCACATCCGCAACGCCCCAGTCATCGCGCACTCGGTCGGCGGGGCCATGGCCCTCCGCCTCGCTTATCTCCGCCCCGATCTGGTGCGCCTGCTGCTGTCCCTCGAAGGGGGGCCCACGGAGCGCGTCGACACTCCGGAATTCAAGAAGGCCGCGAGATACATCCCGTGGATAAAGATTCTCGGGGGTATCAAGGTCATCCGGCGCGTGGTGCGGCGTACGCTGGTCCGCTCGTCCGGGGACACCACCTGGATCACCGACGGCGTGGTGTATGGCTACACCGCCGGAGCCGCGCGCGATCTGAACGGCACGCTGCTGTCCTATCTCGCCATGGCGGATTCGCGGGAGCGTGAGCACCTCGAACCCCACCTCAAGACCATCCAGTGTCCGGTACGCCTGGTGCTTGGTGGTGCGCGCCACGACGGGGGGGTGGGTCCGGAGGAAGTCGCCGAGTTGCGCCGCGAGCTCCCGCAGTTTGCGGTGGACAGCGTGCCGGGGGCGGGGCACTATCTCCAAGAGGAGCAACCAGCGGCTATCCTCGCCATCCTCAAGCGTGTCGCGGCGGCCGCCAGCCCCAGAAACGACGCCGGCCGGTGAGGATCGCGCTCTGGCAGCACTGCCTCGCCTTCGCCCTGATGGCCGCCGACATGGCAATTCGCGCCTGGCGAAGTCAGCTACTCCTGCCGATGCCGTTCCGACGGGCCCTCGTCGTCAACACCTGCGCCGACGCGATCTCTGCAGTGACGCCGGCCCGCGTGGGGGGCGACCCGCTTCGCTACGTCGCTTTGCGGAGGGCCGGACATTCGCCCCTCGCCATCGTGACACTCTGCGGCTCCGAAATCGTCGCCGATGCGGTGGCGCTGGTGCTGATCGCTCTCCTGCTCTCATTCCGATTCCCCGACGTCGAGCGGCACTTCGCTGTCTCGCTCGTCAGCATCGTGCGTTCCGGCTGGTGGTGGGTGGCTGGTGTGGGCGTTCTTGGCGTCATGAGCGCCCTCCTCACGAGGCGATACCTGTCCCGGCACCTAGGGAGTCTACGCACGACGCTGCGGGGAGCGTGGCGTGAGGCACGCACCCGGGGCTCCGGTGTGATGATCACCGCGACGGCTCTGACGGCTCTCGCTCTACTGGCACGGTGCGCCATTCTGCCGGTGCTGCTGGCTGGGGTGCCTGGACTCACGACCGGACAGGCGATCCTGGGCTCCGCCGCGCTGGTTTACGGGCAACAGCTCGCGCCGACTCCCGCAGGGGTCGGCGCAGTGGAGATCGGAGCGGTCGCCGGCCTGGGCGGTTCCATCCACCCCTCGGCCCTGGCGCTGGTCCTCGTCGTGTGGCGCACCTACACCCTGGTGCTCGGGTCCCTGGCCGGAGCGCTGCTGCTCTATTCGTACCGCAGGGCTTCGATGGGGTCGAGGCTGGCGGCCTGACGGGCCGGCCAGACCCCGAAAAAGAGCCCCACGCCCGCGCTCACGCCGAGCGCGCCGGCAATGGCCAGCGGCGAAATCAACGTGTTCCAATGGGCCAGGCGGGAGAGGGCGATGGCGCCGGCCGTTCCGACGAGGATGCCAGTGAACCCTCCAAGGGCACAGAGCACCACGGCCTCCACCAGGAATTGCACCAGGATGTTCGCGTGAGTGGCGCCCAGCGCCTTCCGCACGCCGATCTCCCGGGTCCGTTCCTTCACTGACACCAGCATGATGTTCATGATGCCGATGCCGCCTACCAGTAGACTCACCGATGCGATGCCCGCGAGGAGGGCTCCGAACGTCGCCGACGTCTCCTGAAACGTGGACAGGACGTCGAG
>DATBCM010000041.1:0-5639 GCA_036270455.1 Gemmatimonadales bacterium
CGTCCGGAGTCTGGCCGCTACCCCCGCCATCGGACAGACTCCGGACGACGGCCAGTGGACGATGCCGGGGAAGAACTTCGCCGCCACCCGCTACAGCTCGCTCACGTCGATCACCACGTCCAACGCGTCCCAGCTCCGCCCACTCTGGAGCTTCTCGACCGGCGTCCTCGGTGGACATGAGGGCCAGCCCCTCGTCGTGAACAACACGATGTACGTCGTGACACCGTTCCCCGACGTGCTCTATGCCTTCGACCTGACCAAAGACGGCTATCCCCTCAAATGGAAGTACCGTCCCGACGTGAACCCCTCGGCACTCGGCATCGCGTGCTGTGACGCGATCAATCGGGGGCCGGTGTACGCCGACGGCAAGATCGTCTACAACCTGCTGGATGGGCACACCGTCGCCGTCGACGCCAATACCGGGGCGGAGCTCTGGAAGACCCAGATCGCCGACCTGGGACAGGGGGAAACCACGCCCATGGCGCCCCTCGTGGTGCGCGACATGGTGTTCGTGGGCCCGTCAGGCGGGGAATTCGGGATCCACGGATGGCTCAAGGCGCTCGATCTCGCCAACGGGAAGGTCATCTGGACGGCGTACAACGAAGGTCCCGACAAGGACATGCTCGTCGACACGAGCAAGTTCCGTCCGTTTTACGATCGCGGGAAAGACTTGGGGCTTACCACCTGGCCCGGTGATGCCTGGCAACGCGCCGGGATCCCGGTGTGGGGCTGGTTGTCCTATGACCCCGACCTCGATCTGCTCTACTACGGGACCGGAAACGCGGCCCCGTACAATCCCGAGCAGCGCGCCGGGGACAACAAGTGGGCCTCGAGTGTCCTCGCCCGGCACCCCCGGGACGGCGCACTCATCTGGGCCTACCAGTTCACCCCGCACGAAAACTGGGACTACGACGCGAACGCGGAGATGATCCTCGCCGACCTGACCATCGGTGGGAAAGTCCGGCACGTGCTGGTGCACTTCGACAAGAACGGCTTCGCGTACACGATCGACCGCACCACCGGCGAGGTCCTGGTGGCGAAGGCATTCACCACCGTCACCTGGGCGAAGGGCGTCGATCTCAAGACCGGCCGGCCGATGCTCGACTCGGCCAAGCTCACCGGCGCGTCGCGGGGCAACGTGAAGGACATCTGTCCCTCACTCGAGGGCGGGAAGAGCCCCGTGTCCGCGGGGAGTTATTCGCCGCACACGGAGTACTTCTACGTCGCGACCAACAACCTGTGCATGGATTACCAGGCCTCTCAGGTCTCCCACATCGCGGGCACGCCGTACATCGGGGCGAACACGCCCTATCATGCGGGCCCCGGCGGGTACATGGGGGAGTTCATCGCCTGGGATGCGGTGAACGGCAAGAAGGTCTGGGGGATTACGGAGAAGTACCCGGTGTGGAGCGGCTCCGTGACCACCGCCGGTGACGTGGTCTTCTACGGGACCCTCGATGGCTGGTTCAAGGCGGCGAACGCCTGGACCGGCCAAGTGCTCTGGAAGTTCAAGGTGGGCTCGGGGGTGGTGGGGTGTCCCATCGTCTACAAGGGTCCGGACGGCAAGCAGTACGTCGCGGTGTATGCGGGGATCGGGGGCGACTGGTTCCTTCTGTCCGGCGACGTCCGCTCCGACGATCCCGCCGACGTCCGTCCCCCCGCGGACTTCGCCAAGGACCTGGCGCGTCACACGAGCCAAGGGGGAATGGTATGGGTCTTCGGGCTGCCCTGATCAGGGCCGTCGGGGCCGTCGGGGTCGTCGCCCTCCTGGGGTGCAAGCCGCTGCCTCCCAGCAACAGCGGCCGTTACGTCCCGCCGGTCATCTCCTATCCGCAGCACGTGAACGTGGCCGGCATCCCACCGGCTGCGGGGACACTCACCAATCCTTATGAGCCGGACAGTGCCTCCGTGCGAGAGGGTGGCCAGACGTTCACCGCCATGAATTGCGATGGCTGTCATGGGGGCGGGGCGACGGGTTGGGTGGGGCCGAGTTTGGTGGATGGACGGTGGAGGTATGGCGGGGAAGATGGGGCGGTCTTCACGTCGATCTTCTATGGCCGTCCCCGCGGCATGCCGTCCTACGGTGGGAGTCTCTCCCCAGCCGCCATCTGGAAGGTCGTCACCTACCTCCGGGCTCAGCCCGTGCCTTCGGACGTTCCGACCGAACGGTGGTAACCGAGTCCTGCATCCCAAACATAGGACCCAAGGAGCGCCGGAAGAGGCTCTGGGCTGGGGTCGTCTACTTTGGTCTTACCATCACGGCCCTCTTGATCATGATGGCGAGGCAAGCGCCGCATGGGTACCGGTTGCTTCTTTTTCTGCCGTTGTGGGCTGCGGGCGCCGGACTCTTCCAGTATCTCGAGAAGACGTGAATTCGCCTCGCGGCGCGCGGTCTGCGCGACCTGGACCGGGGAGTCGAGGCGATCGGTGATCGGGGAGAGGTCGCGTTGATCACTAGGCAGGCGGGGCGAGTGTACTTGAAGACCAGTCTCTTTGCGATAGTGCTAACAATAGCAATGACTTACGGGTTCTGACACTCCTTGCCCTCGATGTCGTATTGTATGCCATGAAACCCATCCTGCAGCTCGCCGCGGTCGGCGTCGCGGGCGTCGTGCTCTTCAAGCTCGCCGCGCTCCTGTTCCTGCCACTTCTCGCGATCCTGTTCAAGGTCGCCCTGGTACTGGTGCTCATGTTCTTCGTGATGAAGCTCCTCCGGAAGAGCAAGAAGGATGGCGAAGCCCCCGCCACCTGAGGAACGCCGGGGCATGGCCCCGGCGTCAACAGGTCCGAAAGCGGATATCTCAAGTCGGCGCCCGTGGGTACCATTAGTCCATGGGCGCCGGTCGCGTCATCTTCATCGAGAGTCCCATCGGGGACCTCTACGTTGCGGCCTCGGACCAGGGGCTCACCTGCCTCCTGTTCGACCAGTACTCCCACGGTCCCGACCGCGCCGGCTGGCAGGCCGACAACGGGTCGGAGATTCTGGCTGAGGCTCGCCGCCAGTTGGGCGAATATTTCGGCCACCAGCGCACCACGTTCGATCTCCCACTCGACCTCCAGGGCACGCCCTTCCAGCTCCAGGTCTGGAAAGAGCTGACCCGGATCCCTTACGGGTCGACTACGTCGTACGGCGAAATCGCGAAGCAGGTGGGGAACCCCACGGGCTCGCGCGCCGTGGGTGCCGCGAATGGCCGGAATCCGGTGGCCATCGTGATCCCGTGTCACCGGGTGGTCGGCGCCAAGGGGGACCTCACGGGCTTCGGGGGTGGGATGGCCCGGAAGGAGTGGCTGCTGAACCATGAAGGGGGGATCTTGACGCTCGTGTAAAACAGCTGTTTCATACAGGTGTTTCATTAACCTGGGATCTCATGAAGCGCGCCATCCGCATCGCTGCCCTCGCTCTCGTCCTGATCGCTGTTGCCTACGTCCTGCTCCGGGGAAGCCCCAAAGAGCTCACCCTGACCGGCATCGTCACCACGAACGACGTGGTGGTGAGCCCGCAGGTGGCGGGGCAGGTCACCAAGCTCCTGGTCTCCGAGGGGGACTCGGTCTCCCAGAACCAGCTGCTCGCGGTGCTTTCCCCCGCCGAGCTGCAGGCGGACCAGCGGTACTACGCGCAGAGCGCGACGGCGCTCGCCGCGCAGGCGGGGGCGGGCGCCGCCGACCTCGCCGTCGCCGAAGCCCAGGACTCCTCGGCTGCCGCGGACTTGGCGAACACGAAGCTGGTCCGTGACCGGGTCCTCTCCCTCTCCAAGGAAGGGGGCGTGGCCCTGCAGCAGGCTGAGTCCGCCAACACCGCCCTCGCCATGGCCCAGGCCCGCAAAAACGCCGCGGACCGGCAGGTGGCGGCCAAGCAGCAGAGCCTCATCGCCGCGCAGGCCCAGCAGGAAGCGGCTCGCGCGCAAACCACCAAAGCCGACGTCCGGCTCTCCTACGCCGAACTCCGCGCGCCCCTCGCAGGGCTCGTCGACGTCCGCGCCGCCCAGCTGGGCGAAGTGGTCCTCGCCGGCCAGCCCGTGTTGACCCTCATCGACCCCGATTCCCTGTGGGTGCGCGCCGACGTGGAAGAGTCCTACATCGACCGCGTGCGCATCGGCGACGCGCTCACGGTTCGCCTGCCGTCGGGGGCGACGCGAACCGGCACGGTCTACTACCGCGGCGTGGACGCGGGCTTCGCGACCCAGCGCGATGTGAGCCGCACCAAGCGGGACATCAAGACCTTCGAGATCCGGCTCCGCGTGCCCAACACCGATCGCCGCCTGGCGGTGGGCATGACTGCGTACGTCCTCCTGCCCGTGGGGCGCCCCAGCCCGTGAGCGCCCCCAGGCCGGCGATCGAAGTCAAGGAACTCACCAAGAAGTTCGGGGACTTCACCGCGGTGGATACCCTGAGCTTCACGGTGGAAGAGGGAGAAATCTTCGGACTCCTGGGCCCCAATGGCGCGGGAAAGTCCACGCTCATCCGCATGCTCACCACCCTGGTCATCCCGACGTCCGGATCGGCCCTGGTGGGCGGCTTCGACATCAGCACGCAGGCGAACGACGTGCGCCGGGTGATCGGCGTGATCCCGCAGGCCATGACCACCGACACCGAGCTCTCGGCCGAAGAGAACCTCCTGATCTTCGCCAAGCTCTACGGCGTCCCCAAAGAGCGCCGGGCGAAGTTGATCGCCGATCTGCTGGCGGCCGTCGAGCTCACGCAATGGGCCGACAAGCCGGTGAAGAATTTCTCCGGCGGCATGCGACGGCGGGTGGAGATCGCCCGCGGTCTGGTGCACGAGCCCCGGATCCTGTTCCTGGACGAGCCCACCACGGGCCTCGACCCCGTTTCCCGCACCGCGGTGTGGGAAATGCTCCGGAAGATCAAGGCCGACCATCACCTCACCGTGCTTCTCACCACGCATTACATGGATGAGGCCGATCAGCTCTGCGACCGGATCGCCATCATCGACCACGGTCACCTGATGGCCCTCGACTCGCCCTTGAAGCTCAAGACCGCGATTTCCGGGACCAATACCGTGGACGCGTCCTTCCTGGGCGCTCCCACCGACTGGCGCCAGCAGCTCGCGGCGCTCCCCGGGGCCAAGACGGTATCCGGAGACGGGAACGTCTTCCGGGTCGTGACCGAGGACGCGCCGGCCACCACGGGAGCCCTGCTCGCGCACGCCGCGACCGCGGGGGTCACCGTGCATTCGCTCTCCATCGAGGGCACCACGCTCGACGACGTCTTCGTCCATTTCACCGGCCACGAGCTGCGGGACGCGCTTCAGGAGCCGTCCGCGGCCGAGAAGCGACCGGCGTTCCGGAGCCGCTGATGTATCGCATCCTGGCCATCATCGAACGTGAGATGCGGCGGTTCCGCCGGAATCCCGTACTGATCATCGTGTCGCTGCTGTTTCCGATGGTCCAATTGATCATCCTGGGCTACGCCTTCGGCGGGAACGTGAAACATCTCAAACTGGCTGTGGTGGACGAAGACCAGGCCATTCCAGCCGTGCGCCTCCGCGAGCTCGCGGGCGCCGTGGCGGCGAACGCACAGACCTTCGAAACCATCCCCTACGCCGACCGCGGGGTCGCCCTGACGGCCCTTCGCAACGGCAAGGTGAACGGGGTGCTCACCATTCCGCCCGGCTTCTCGAG
>DATBCM010000042.1:0-3905 GCA_036270455.1 Gemmatimonadales bacterium
TGTCGATCCAGGGAGTCGTATTCGGCACACGGACTTGGATAGCCGTGGCCTCGCGACGGTTGCAACGATGTGACTGCGGTCAGAACGGGCAAGTCTTTCGACTACACCTGTAGACCTACCAGCAGCCTGGGCGCCGCGGCGTGACACCCCGTCACTGGCGTGTGACGCGCGGGCCGTAATCTTCTTCCGCCGCGATGCGCAAGACCTTTTTCGTCATCTCCATCCTCGTCTTCGCGACCGTGGCGATCGCGACGTTGCTCTGGCGCCCGGCCGCATGGTCGCTGGTCGTGGTCGGACCGCTCTTCCTCGTCGGCGTCGCCGACGTGCTCCAGACCCGCCAGGCGGTTCGCCGGAACTTCCCGGTGGTCGGGCACGCCCGCTACCTGCTGGAGAGCATCCGCCCCGAGATCAACCAGTACTTCATCGAGTCGAACCTCGACGGAAAACCCTTCTCCCGCAACGACCGGTCGATCGTCTATCAGCGCGCCAAGGGTGCGCTCGACACGCTCCCCTTCGGCACCCAGTTAAACGTCTACGCTCCGGGCTACGAGTGGATCAACCACTCGTTGGCACCGGTTCACCCCGCACCCGGACACGAACGAGTCTCCGTCGGAGGGCCGGCGTGCACCAAGCCATACTCGGCCTCGATCTTCAACGTTTCAGCGATGAGCTACGGGTCGCTGAGCAAGAACGCCGTGCTGGCGCTGAACACCGGCGCCAAGCTGGGTGGGTTTGCGCACAACACGGGGGAAGGCGGCCTCAGTCCCTACCACCTCGGCCCCGGCGGCGATCTCATCTGGCAGATCGGGACCGGCTATTTCAGCTGCCGGACTCCGGACGGCCATTTCGACCTGGACGAGTTCGCCACGCGCGCCACGCTGCCGAACGTCAAGATGATCGAGATCAAGCTGTCGCAGGGAGCCAAGCCCGGTCATGGCGGCATCCTCCCGGCCGCGAAGCTCACTCCGGAGATCGTCGCGATCCGGCATGTCACTCCCGGACAGGACGTGATCTCGCCGCCGGCGCATACGGCGTTCGATTCGCCGCTCGGCCTCGTGCGTTTTGTGGCGAAACTGCGCGACGCGTCAGGTGGGAAGCCGGTCGGCTTCAAGCTCTGCGTGGGGAAGCGTCACGAGTTCTTCGGCATCGTCAAAGCGATGCTCGAAACCGGGATTGAGCCGGACTTCATCACGGTAGACGGCGGAGAGGGTGGAACGGGCGCCGCGCCAGTCGAGTTCTCGGACTCGGTGGGAACCCCGTTGAACGAGGGACTGTCCTTCGTCCACAACGCCCTGGTGGGCGCGGGATTGCGGGACCGTGTTCGCGTCATCGCGTCCGGCAAGGTCAACACCGGCTTCCAGATCGCGACCAAGGTCGCCCTCGGCGCCGACATGTGCAACGCCGCCCGCGCGATGATGTTCGCGCTCGGCTGCATCCAGGCACTTCGCTGCAACACCAACAAATGCCCCACCGGCGTCGCCACACAGGACCCCGCCCTGGTGCACGGGTTGGACGTCTCGGACAAATCGGTGCGGGTGATGCACTTCCACCGGGAAACCGTCAAAAGCTTCTTCGAGGTCCTCGGCGCGACGGGTCTGCACGCGCCGGGCGAGCTGAAGCCATGGTACGTGATGAAGCGGGTGGCGTCAGGCGAGGTAAAGAGCTACCACGAGCTCTACCCGCCGATCGAACCGGGCGCCCTCCTGACCTCGCCGCTCCCCGGATCGGTGGGTCACGCCTGGGAGGTCGCCCGACCCGACCGTTTCTAGCCCCCGTACGTCCGCCCCCGGGCTCGGCGCCCAGGGTTCAAGCAGGTCCTTCGCTCCGCGCTGCGCGCGCTCCGCTCAGGATGACAATTCCCTTTCTATTTTTACAAAAAAAGGGAGCGCCGTCATCCTGAGCGCCGAAGGCGCGAAGGACCTACTTCTGATCACCCCCTCGAGACTCACCCATACGCCCGCCCCTTCCACTGAATCCGTTTGCCCCGCATCGCCGACCTTAGCATGATCGCAATCATGACTCCGGCGCCGAGGGGATAGAGGAGGGCGTGCCACGCGGGGACCTTTTCGTTGACGGTGATGAAGCCCCAGATGGCGAGGGAGACGAGAACCGTGATGAGCCAGGGGATCCCGCCCGTAACCGCGAGCAGCACCGGCGGTACCAGCCACACCAGGCTCGGCACCCACATCACCCACGGGAAGACCGCGCGCACCACCTTGATCGGCGGCATCATCTGTGGCGCGCCGGAGGCGAGGTTTTTCGACCACCCCGCGAAGATCTCGCGGAAACTCGCGTACATCCGGGTGGTCATGTACTCCACGGCGTGAAGCAGGAAGATGTCGCGCCCGGCCTTGATGTACGCTTGCGCCAGCGCGAGATCGTCGGCCACGGTGTCCTTCACCACTTGGTGCGTCCCGACTGCCTCGTACGTTTTCCGGGGCGTCAGGATGAATTGGCCGTTCGCGATTCCTCTCCAGTACCGCCGGGTGCGGTTCACGCGCCTGAAGTCCCCGACCCCCAGGCCCAGCGCGAAGAACACGTGCGGCTGGATGATCCGCTCCCAGAACGTCTCCATCGCCTGCCGCGGGAGCACCGACACGAGGTCTACCTTCTCCTTCGCGAGGACCGCCACCGCCCGGGGGATGAGCTCCGGCGTGTGCCGCGTGTCCGCATCGGCGAAGAGCAGCAGATCACTCTTCCCGGGCCGCGCGGCCCGTACCCCCTGGACGATGGCCCACTGCTTGCCGAACCATCCCTCCGGCTTCGGCGCGCCCTTGAGGAGGCGCAGGCGGTCGCCATTCCCAGGCAAGGTGACGAGCCGGGTAACCCGGGCTCCGGTATCGTCGCTCGACTGATCGTCCACCACGATGACCTCGAGCCGCCGGTACTCCGTTGCAAGGATCGACGTGACGCAGGGCTCGATGTTCCGGGCTTCATTTCGGGCTGGGATGATCACGGTGACGGGTGGTCCGTCCGAATTCGGCTGGTAGTGCTTGAGATCCGGCGTGCGCAGGAGGTAGAACCGCACGATGACCAGGAGGGCCAGCAGGTATCCCGCGGGAATGATCCAGATCAACCGGCTCGGTCCTTAGTAAGTTTCCGGCTCACAAGGTGCTCCACGTGGTCACGCCTCGAAAGACCGACTTCGCCGTTCCGAACGCCTCGGCCCCCTGGACGCTCAGGAGCGCCGGAGGCTCGCGGCCGACGCTGATCGTCTGGGGCACGCCCGCTCCAGCAGACTCGATTCTCGATCGTCTGGCCCGCGCCGGCCTGGCGGTCCTAACACCGCCCGAACACGCGACACCTGCCGAGTTGGTGTCTGCTCTCGCCAGTGTTCCAGCTCCCGTTCGGGTGGCCGTAGTCGAGCCCCCGACCCCGGATCTTTCGAGGTCTCTTGATGGGAGCAAAGTCCCATGGCGACACGTAGCCTCCGAATGGGACGAACTGCCGGGCTGGTTCGAGGGACCGGTCAGGTGACCAGCCTCGACCACATTCGCCGCGTTCTCGCCTCCCGTCCCGGCGTCGCCGATCACGACCCCGCCGCCCGCCCCGCGGCGGTCGCCGTCATTCTCCACGAGGACTCGGGGCCCGGGATTTCCGCCCTCTTCATCAAGCGGGCGGAGCAGGCCGGGGACCCGTGGTCGGGACAGATCGCGTTCCCGGGCGGCAGGTTCGAAGAGGGTGACGGCGACCTGCTGGCGACCGCCATCCGCGAAGCGCGAGAGGAGACCGGGATCGACCTGACCCAGGCCGAAGCACTGGGCCCCCTCGACGACATCAATCCCCGCTCTCCCCACCTTCCCCCCATCGTCGTCCGCCCCTTCGTGTTCGCGGTCCCTCATCGCACGCCCCACACCAACAGCCCGGCCGAGGTGCAGCGCACCTTCTGGATCCCGTTCAAGACC
>DATBCM010000043.1:0-3493 GCA_036270455.1 Gemmatimonadales bacterium
CGAGGGGCTCACCGGAGACCTGCGGGTGCGCCATGCCGGGGACGCGGCGCGGATCGAGGTCGAGCCCGATGCGATCCCGTTCGTCACCACCCGTCTGGCCGCGCTGCGGAAGCGCTTCACCGAGCTCGGGTTTTCCGCCGTCGAGGTCGACCCCCGCGGATACCGCCGGGGTAGTCTCCTGCTCGATCGCGCCACGCGGTGAGGCTGTTCGTGGCCGTGAACTTCCCGGCCGCGTTGCGCCAACGGCTGTGGGAAGCGGCGGCACCCGCGCGGGAATTGCAGCTCCCGGTGCGCTGGGTGGCGGCCGAGGCCATCCACCTGACCCTCAAGTTCCTGGGTGAGACCGATGCGACGCGAGCGGAGGAGCTGGGCGCGGCCCTGGATCAGGCGGTCACCGGAGTGCGGGCCATCCCCGTCACGATCGAAGGCTTCGGCGCGTTCCCGAACGCGACCCACCCGACGGTGATCTGGGCCGGCGTCCACCAGGAGCCGACGCTCGAGCTGCTTCAGCACGGCGTGGAACGGGTGTTCGGCCTGCTCGGCTTTCCGCCGGAGGGGCGCCCTTTTCGGCCTCACGTCACGCTCGGGCGAGCCCGACGGGGCCCGTCCCGGAACGCCTTCTCCGGGCTGGAACGGGTCCTGGAAAGCCTGGTCTGGAGCGAAACCGTGCAGATCGACGCCATTTCTCTCATGCAGAGCGTCACCGGCCAAAGCAGAGGACACGGGGCGGTGTACGAAGAGGTCAAGCATGGACGGCTGTCTTAAGGTCATCGGACGACTCGGTTGCCTCGCCGCCATTCTCATTCTGGTGGGCGTCGCGTATTGGTACCGGGATCCGATCATGCACTCTGCCGCCAAATACCTGGGACCGCATTCGACCCGGCTGCCGCCCGTCTCCGACACCTCCGTCGGCGCGCCGACGCCCGGGGCGGTGCGCGCCGCGGCGGCCAAGCTGGCGTCCCTGGGTGTCCCGGGCGGGCCCGATTCGGTGGTGCTCACGCCGAACGAGATGGCGTCGCTGATCGGTGGGGGGATCGACTGGACCGTGCGCAAAGGATTCGATTCGCTCCGGGTGGAGCTGCTCGATTCCAGCATCGCGGTGCACGCGCGGCTCGACACCCGCGTCTTGCCCCGTGATGCCATGGGGCCGGCGGAGCACGTGCTCGCCACGTACGAGCCCCTCCGGATGGCGGGTCCGGTGACCATCGCCAAGCCCGGGGTCGCCCGCTGGAAGGTGCAGGAGCTGTCCGTGCACGGATTCCCGTTCCCCGGGCCCGCGGTGGCGCGGCTGGCGAAGCTCGTGGCCGGCGCCGACGACGGGAGCGTGCCGGTGCTGGTGCCGCCGGCCCTCCACCGCATCGCCATCAACCCCACGGGCGTCGTGTGTTACCGGAGATCCGGTTCGTGAGCCAGCGCGTCCTGGTCGCCGACGACGAGAAGGGCATTCGCGAGGCCCTGACCCAGCTCCTCGAGTTCGAAGATCTCGAGGTGCTCACGTGTTCGTCGGGGGGCGATCTCCTCCTCAAGTATCCCGACTTCCGCCCGCATCTGGTCTTCCTCGACGTGAAGATGCAAGGGATGGACGGACTTGAGACGCTGCGGAAGCTTCGCGAGCTCGATCCACACGCCCAGGTGGTCATGATCTCCGGCCACGGTACCGTCCAGACCGCCGTCGAAGCGACCCAACTCGGCGCGTATGACTTCCTCGAAAAGCCGCTCGACACCGACCGCGTTCTGCTCACGTTGCGCAACGCGCTGCAGCATGGCGCGCTCGCGGGCGAAAACGTCCGTCTCAAGGCGGAGGTGCAGTCCCGGCACCAGATCGTCGGGTCGTCCAAAGCGGTCAAGCAGGTGGTCGACACCATCGAGAAAGTCGCGCCCACGCCCGCCCGGGTGCTGATCACCGGCGAGAACGGCACCGGCAAGGAGCTCGTCGCCCGCGCCATTCACAGCCTCTCGCCGCGCGCCACGGGGCCGTTCGTGGAGGTGAACTGCGCCGCGATTCCCACCGAGCTGATCGAGAGCGAGCTGTTCGGTCATGTGAAGGGATCGTTCACCGGCGCCGTGGGGGATCGCGCCGGCAAGTTCGAGTTGGCGGACGGCGGCACGCTGTTCCTGGATGAAATCGGCGACATGAGCCTCTCGGCCCAGGCCAAGGTGCTGCGCGCGCTCCAGGAAGGGGTGATCTCCCGCGTGGGATCGGGGAAGACGCTGGCGGTGGACGTTCGCGTCATTGCCGCGACCAACAAGCGGCTCGACACCGAAATCGCGGCGGGACGGTTCCGCGAGGATCTGCTTTACCGGCTGAACGTCGTGCCCCTCGAGGTCCCGCCCCTCCGGGCGCGGCGCGGGGACATTCCCCAGCTGGTCCGGCACTTCATCGAAGAGCTGGGCCGGTCCACCGGCCTGCCGGCGCGGGGATTCGAGGACGCGGCGCTCGAGCGGCTGGCCCAGCACGACTGGCCCGGCAACATCCGCGAGCTCAAGAACGCGGTCGAACGCCTCTTGATTCTCGCCCCCGGGCGCGCCGTGACTGCCGCTGACGTGGAGCGCATCGCTACCGGCCCCGGGAGCACCGCGACCGCCGGGGTGGATGGCAATGGTGGGGCGCTGTTCCAGGCCGCCACCTTCGAGGAGTTCAAGCTCGCCGCGGAGAAAGCGTTCTTGGTCGCCAAGCTCCAGGAGCACGACTGGAATGTCTCCGAAACCGCACGCACATTGGAGATGCCCCGCAGTAACCTCTACAAGAAAATCGAGCGCTACGGTCTAGTACGGGAGGCTTGAGTGCCTGGGAAGGACGACCGCGACCGCGACTGGGACAAGGAGCTGGCTGAGGTGGACCGGCTGCTCACCAACATGCCCGGACACCAGCCGGCCCCGGCGCCGATCAAGCCGGCGGGTGGGTATCCTCCACCCGGAGGGCACGCCGCCCCCGGCTCGCGGGCACTCTCCACGCGCGAGTGGGCCGGCACCTGGATCCGGGTCGGACTGGGTCTCCTGATCGGGATCGGCATGACCCAGTGGCCCTACACTCACGGCTGCGGTCTCAAGCTCTGGTTCTATCTCCTCGGTGTTTCCGCCGTGCTGACGGCGGGGGTCTGGAGCTCCATCTCCTCGTGGCGCCGGCATCTGCCCTGGGCGCACCTCCTCTCCCAGGGGCTGGTCATCTGGGGCCTGACGCTCGCGGCGCGGGAGATCTTGCCCCGCGTGCACTACGCCAGGGAGATTGCGACCTGGATGTGCCCCTGATCTTCCCCGTCAACACTGACGACTGAGGTCTGACGTCTGATGGCCGATTTCCGGAACTTCATCGCCGGCTCGTGGGTGGCGCCCGTCACCGGCGAGTACTTCGAAAACACCAACCCCGCGGACACGGCGGATCTGATCGGCCGCTTTCCCCAGTCGGGTGCCGAGGACGTCGCCCGGGCCGCGGCGTCGGCGAAGAAGGGATTCGCCGCCTGGTCCCGGACTCCGGCGCCCATTCGGGGGCAGG
>DATBCM010000044.1:0-6070 GCA_036270455.1 Gemmatimonadales bacterium
GAGATCGTTCCGTGGTTCCCGGTGGATGGGGGCGCGCCGATCACGTCCGACAACGGGATACGCACCGAGACCACTCTGGACCAGATGGCGAAGCTCAAGCCCGTGTTCGACCGGCGCTACGGGTCGGTCACGGCCGCGAACTCGTCACCACTGACGGATGGCGCCTCCGCCGTACTCCTGATGAGCGAAGACGCGGCCCAAGCCCTCGGCTTCAAGCCGCTCGCGTTCCTTAAGTCGTACGCCGTCGCCGCCGTCGATCCCGGGTGGCAACTCCTGCAGGGCCCGGTCTGGGCCGTGCCGAAGGCGCTCGAGCGAGCCGGCATTCCCTGGAGTGCGCTGGGCTTGCTGGAGGTGCATGAGGCCTTCGCCGCACAAGTCCTGTCGAACTTCAAGGGGTGGGGCGACAAGGGCTGGGACGTGAATCCCGACATCATCAACGTCATGGGCGGATCCATCGCCATCGGTCATCCTTTCGGTGCCACCGGCGGACGGGTGATCACCACGCTCGCGAACGAAATGAATCGCCGCGACGTCCAGTTCGGCCTGGTCTCGATCTGTGCGCAGGGCGGCATGGCGTTCGCCTGCGTGCTGGAGCGCGTCTGATGGCGGGCCCGGCGCTGACCTGGGAGATCGCGGACGGCATCGCGATCGTCACGTTCGACACCCCGGGGTCGTCCGTGAACGTGATCTCGGCATCCGTGAAACAGGAAGTGATCCGGGCATTCGAGACGCTGAAGGCCGATGAGCGGGTGAAGGCGGTCGCATTCCTTTCCGGGAAGCGGGACAACTTCATCGCCGGCGCCGACATCGAAGAATTCGTGCGGCTCAAGACCGCGGCCGAAGCGGAACAGCTCTCCGCCGACGGCCAGGCGATGCTCGGCCGGATCGCCGACTTCCCGAAGCCGGTCGTGGCGGGCATCCACGGCGGGTGCCTGGGTGGCGGGCTCGAATTCTCACTCTGCTGTACCTATCGCATCGCCACTGATCATCCCAAGACGTCGATCGGCCTTCCCGAGATCAAGCTCGGGATCCTTCCCGGGGCGGGAGGGTGCCAGCGGCTTCCGCGCTTGATCGGACTCCGCGCTGCGCTCGATATCATCCTGGCGGGAAAGACCGTTCCGGCCCGGAAGGCGCTGCAGATCGGCATGATCGACGAGATGGTGCCGCAATCAATTCTCCGGCGGCAAACCCTCGAGATCGCGAAGAAACTGGCCGGCGGGTGGCGGCCGCACCGCACGCGTCCGGGGGGATGGCTGGGCTTCCTGCTCGACGGCAATCCGCTGGGACGGATGCTGGTGTTCAGCCTGGCGCGGAAAACAATCGAACGGGAAACGCACGGGAACTATCCCGCCCCGCCGCGGGCGTTAGACGCGGTCGAATACGGATTGAAGCACGGCCTGTCGGCAGGCCTGGCCCACGAAGCGAAGGGCTTCGGCCAGCTCGCGGTGACCGACGTCTCCCGGAAACTGGTCCAGATCTTTTTCGCCGACAGCGCCCTGAAGAAGGATCTGGGGATCCCGAACCCCCCGCCTCCCGTCGCCGTCCGCCGGCTCGGCGTCGTCGGCTCGGGATTCATGGGATCCGGGATCGCCGGCACGGCCGTGGCGCAGGCCGGTGTGGACGTCCGGCTCAAGGACGCGGATTTGGCCCACGTGTCGAAAGGCGTCGCCGCCGCCAAGGCCGTCATCGACGAGCGATTCAAGCGGCGCCGCATCACGAAATTCGACCGGATCCGCCTCCTGGCCCTGGTGTCCGGAGACTCGGCGTTCACCGGCTTCGGCCGCGCGGAGCTGGTCATCGAGGCGGTGTTCGAGGACCTGAAGGTCAAACAGCAGGTTCTGAAGGAAGTGGAGGCGGCCATCCCGCCCTCCGCGGTGTTCGCCACCAACACGTCGAGCATTCCGATTTCCGAGATCGCGGCGGCCTCGAGCCGGCCCGGCCAGGTGATCGGCATGCACTTCTTCTCCCCGGTTCCGCGGATGCCCCTGCTCGAAATCATTCCCGGAAAGGACACCGCGCCGGGAACGGTGAGCACGGCAGTGACGTTCGGGCGCCGCATGGGGAAGACGCCCATCGTGGTGAAAGACAGCCCGGGATTCTGGGTCAACCGGATTCTCGCGCCGTACATGTGCGAGGCGGCGTACGTGCTGCTGGCCGGCACGGCCATCGACGAGATCGACCGGGCGCTGGTGCAGTTCGGCTTTCCGGTGGGCCCCCTGACCCTGCTCGACGAAGTCGGTCTCGACGTGGCGGTGCACGCGTCCGAGGTACTCTTCGCGGCGTTCGGGGAGCGGATGAAGCCGGCTCCGGTGCTCGAGGCGTTCATCAAGGACAAGCGCCTGGGGAGAAAAGCCGACAAGGGTTTCTACAAGTACGAGAAGGGGAAGAAGCAGGGCGTGGACGAGAGCGTGTACACACTCGCGGGGGTCCACCCCAACGGCGGGCCCCGCGCCGCGGAAATCGTGCAACGCCTCACCCTGGCGATGGTGAACGAGGCCGCTCGGGCGCTGTCGGAGGGCGTCGTGCGCTCGCCGCGCGACGTGGACATGGCCGCGGTCTATGGAATCGGTTTCCCCCCGTTCCGCGGCGGTCCCCTGCGCTACGCCGACGACCTGGGCGCCGCGCGCATCGTCGCCGACCTCGAGCGCCTGGCCGAGCGGCTGGGTATGCGATTCACGCCGTGCGACGCCCTGAAGGACCTGGCGCGGAGCGGCGGCACATTCTACTCCTGATCAGTTAGAGGATTCTCTCACGATGCTGCGCGCCAGCCTTCTCTGGCTCAGCGAGCAACCGCAGGTCTTCCGCTTCGTCCGGTCCAGCCGGCTGGCGCAGAAATTCGCGTCCCGGTTCGTGGCCGGCGAAACCATCGACACCGCCATCGCCGTCCTCAAGGACCTGAACGCCGCGAATCTCACCGTGAGTCTCGACCTGCTCGGGGAATCCGTGCATTCGCCCGAGGAAGCGAAAGCGGCGCAGCAGGCCTACCTCGAGCTGCTCGACCGGATCCAGGGTGCGGGAGGGAACGGCAACGTCTCCGAGAAACTCACTCAGATGGGTCTCGACATCGACGAAGCGCTCTGCGTCGCGAACCTCCGGTCCATCATTGGACGGGCCAAGCAGTACCACTCCTTCGTCCGTCTCGATATGGAAGGCTCGGACTACACGGAGCGCACGCTGATGATGTTCAAGCGGACGCTCTACCCCGAGTTCGGGCAGACGACCGGCGTGGTCCTCCAGTCTTATTTGCGGCGCACGGCGCAGGACGTAGACACGATGATCGGCCTCGCGGCCCGGGTGCGGCTCTGCAAGGGCGCGTACCAGGAGCCCGCCACCGTCGCCTTCCCCCACAAGGCCGACGTCGACGCGAACTATGTGACCTGCATGGAACAGCTCCTGGAGCGGGGGAACTACCCGGGCCTCGCCACCCACGACGAGCAGATCATCGAGCATGCCAAGGAGTTCGCGAAGCGGAAGGGCATCGGCGCGGAGCGGTTCGAATTCCAGATGCTCTACGGCGTGCGCCGCGACTTGCAGCTCAAGCTCCGCAAAGAAGGCTGGAATCTCCGCGTCTACGTCCCCTATGGCACGCACTGGTATCCCTACTTGATGCGCCGCCTCGCAGAGCGTCCCGCCAACCTCTGGTTCATTCTCGGCAACGTCATCCGGGAGTCGCTACGACGGAGCTGAGCACCCCGGACGGCCCGGACGGCCCGGACGGCACCCTGGGCGGCTACCAGCGGGTGCATCAGCGGGCGCCGGCGTTCGGCGGTAGCGACGGGCAGGCGTACACGGTTTCGACGTTCGTGGATGACGACCCCGATCCCTCGGGACGCTACGGCGCGGCCCTGCTGTTCATTCGCTGGTCGAGTGGCGGGGACCGCCCAATCGGTCACCTGGAAACCGACTATCTCGCCTTCGGTCCGACTCCCGACGCCGCCGTCGCTCCGTTGCTCGATCTCACACTCGAAGACGTCAAAGCCCACCTCGACCGGCTGGTGGCCGCCTGAGCTCCGGCGTCGTGCTCGCGCGGACGGGCTCGACGTACCGGGTCCACGCCGAAGGGCGGGAGATCGTGGCGACCCTGCGCGGCAAGCTCAAGCATCAGGACGGGACCCGGGTGGTGGTGGGGGACATGGTGGACTTGGACCTTGACCCGGACTCCCGGGACTCCGGGGCCATCACCGGCATCAGAGAGCGGAAGTCGGTGCTCGAACGACGGGCCGCCGGGCAGGGCGCAGGCCGGGCCCAGCCCATCGCGGCCAACGTCGACCAGGTGCTTGTCGTCGCGTCCATCCGTGACCCCGAGCCCACGCCCCGCATGCTCGACCGTTTCTTGGTCATTGCCGAGGCCAACCATCTGCCGGCGTTCGTGGTGGTGAACAAGATCGAATTGGACCGGGACGCCGGACCGGCGATCGCCGCCCGGTACGCGGCCGCGGCCTACCCGGTGCTGTTTACCTCTGTGAAGATGAACGAG
The DNA here is from genome assembly GCA_036270455.1 of Gemmatimonadales bacterium. Classification (GTDB taxonomy): domain Bacteria; phylum Gemmatimonadota; class Gemmatimonadetes; order Gemmatimonadales; family GWC2-71-9; genus 40CM-2-70-7. The sequence goes on from DATBCM010000044.1 coordinate 4,478, forward strand.
GGGCTGGAGGATCTCGGAAACCGGCTCCGGGGTCGCGAGACGGTACTGGCGGGTCAATCGGGCGTAGGAAAGTCGAGTCTCCTGAATGCCATCGAGCCGGGGTTGAAGCTCCGGATCGGTGCCATCAGTGAGAAGTGGCGTACCGGGAAACACACCACGACGGCGGCCGAGTTGGTCCCGCTCCAGGCGGGCGGGTACGTGGTGGACACGCCGGGGATGCGCGAAGTGGGAGCGTGGGGGATCGAGCCCGCCGACCTGGCCTCGTGTTTCCCCGAGTTTCGGGAGTTCCTGGGCCACTGCCGCTTCGACAACTGCCGGCACTTGAACGAGCCGTCGTGCGCGGTGCGGGGGGGAGCGGAGGAAGGGGCGTTCCCGAAGGACCGTCTCGTCTCGTATGAGCGGATCTACGAGGAGATCAACGTTCCTTCCTGGTCCAGCGGTCGGCGTCGCGGGTCCTGACCTTCGCCAGGGTCGATGCGAAGGCCTGATCGAGGTCGATCTTCTGGGAGTTGGCGAGGCAGATGACGACGAACAGGATGTCGCCCAGCTCGAGGGCCAGATTGCCCTCCGGTTCGTCGGCCTTCTTCGTCTTCTGACCGAACCGGTGATTGATCTCGCGGGCCAACTCGCCTACTTCTTCAGTGAGCCGCGCGAGATTGGTGAGCGGACTGAAATATCCTTCTTTATATTGGCTGATCCATTGATCGACCGCCGCCTGGGCCTCGCCAAAGGACACCGGAGCCTCCGTTCGTGACCGCTGCCAAACCGCTGGTCCTGCCGTTTCGCGGAGAACGCTACGCGCGCGCGTCGTTGGATGCGGTCCTGGCCCCTCCGTACGACGTCATATCGCCCGACGCCCGGAAGACGCTCGCGGCCCGCGATCCACACAATATCGTGCACCTCATCCTGCCGGAAGCCGCGGTGGCGGAAGAAAAGTACGCGCATGCGGCGCACCTTCTCGCGGAGTGGCGCAAGGCGGGCGTGCTCGCGGTCGATCCCGGTCCGTCGGTCTACGTGGTGGCGCAGGACTACACCCTCCCGTCCGGAGAGCACCGGACCCGCGTCGGGATGCTCGCGGCAGTCTCCGCGGAGCCGTACGACACCAAGCGCATCAAGCCCCATGAAAAAACGCATGCCGGCCCGAAAGCCGACCGTCTGGCGCTTTTGAAGGAGACCCAGACTGGTCTCGAGTCCATCTTCCTGCTGGCACCCGACGCCGATCGCGGACTCACCAAGGCGCTGCTGGAGGTGACCAAGACCACGCCCGCCGCCCAGGGAACGCTGGACGGCGTCGGCCACCGCCTGTGGGTCGTGACCGGCACGGCCGGCGACCAGCTCGCGGAACGGGCCTCGGCGGGAGCGCTCTACATCGCGGACGGCCACCACCGGTACGAGACGGCGGCCGCGTACGCCCGGGAAACCCCCAAGGCAGACCGGGTGATGGCGTTCATCGTCTCCGCGCACGCCCCGGGCCTCGTCGTCCTGCCGACGCATCGCGTGATCTACGGAGCCGGCCGGGACGTGTCTCATTTGATCGAACAGTGGAAGCTCTGGTTCGAGGTGACACCCGGTGGCTATCGGGCCGATCCGGTG
>DATBCM010000045.1:0-1932 GCA_036270455.1 Gemmatimonadales bacterium
GGCTTCTTCAAGCAGCTGGCCATCCCCGCCATGGACGACGTCCGCGGCCTCCTCGGCACCATCCGCACCGAAGCCGACGCGCTGGTCGGCACGTCGCAGAACATCCGGCTCAAGATTGTGAAGGCTACCGATGCGGCCGAAGTCCGACTGTCCAACCTCGCCGCCCTTGTGGACGTCCTGCAGGAAGAGGCGGATGACGTGGCGCTCGATGCGGCGGCCGCGGTTCGCTCGGTCCGCCGCGGAGTCGCCGCGTTCTCCCTGGGCAAGCGGCTCTTCGGCAAACGCAAGAGGAAATCACGCTGAAGCCGTGGCTCGTGGTGGCCGTGATGGCGCTCGCGGTCTTGATCCTCTTCCCCGCGCCCCTCCATGCCTGGACGCCCGGCACGCACATCTACCTCGGCGAGTCGGTCCTCGCCAACCTCCACCAGCTTCCCACCGCCGTCGCCGACCTGCTCCGTTCGTTCCCATTCGATTTTCTGTACGGGAACATCGCGGCCGACACGTCCATGGCGAAGAAGTACGCGCCGGTGGGACGGCACTGTCACGCCTGGCATGTCGGCCAGGAGATCTACGACCAGGCGGCGACCGATGCGCTGCGAGCCTTCGGGCTCGGCTACCTGTCCCATCTCGCCGCCGACACGGTCGCGCACAACTTCTTCGTGCCCCGCCAGCTGGTGATCACCTCGAGCACGACGGCGCTCGGGCACAGCTATTGGGAGAGCCGGTTCGAAACGCACCTGGGCGACGCCTACGCCCGCACCGCCAAAGAGGTGATCATGCGCGATCACGACGCGAGTGACGCGCACCTGGACGGCATCCTCTCCCCCACCCTGTTCTCGATCCGGACCAACCGCCGGCTCTTCCGGGGCATGGTGCACGTGACGGAGAGCCAGAGCTGGCAGTGGGCGTTTCAGATGATCGCCGAAGCGAGCCGGTGGGACCTGCCGACCCCGGACGTCGAGCGGCACATGGCCGTGGCGTTCCAGTACGTCATGGAGTCGCTGGGCGACAAGGATCCCGCGACGCGGCGTCTCGATCCGTCGTGAGAGAAGGCGCTCGGGATGGCGAAGCAGATGCGGCGGGAAGCGCTGGCGGCAGGCGGACGGGAGGATCCCCGGCAGGTCACGGAAACCGCCGAAGAGCATTTCGGACTGCCCGAGGTCTCCCTCGGCTATTGGCAGGAGTCCAGGGCGCAGCGGCCCTGGCACCCGGCTTAGAGGTCCTGCAGCAGCAGGCGGTCCGGCATCACTTCGAAATGCCGGCGGTGTTTGGGAACAATCCGCACGAAATAGCACCCTTCCGCGAGTGCCTTCGTCGAATCCACGACCGTGGCCGGCAGGTAGTCCCCCTCCGGCGCGTCGGCCTGCCACAGGATCTTCGCAGTGTCCGCGCACCCGACGACGTCGAGGTGCCGGGCCCGGCCTTCCTCGATCTCGAAGGTCGGCCGATCACTGGTGGCGTGGTTGGCCACGAAGACCTTCGGCGACCCGCCGCAGGCCGCGAGAACCATCAGGGCCGTCCATGCGCGCGTTCTCATTTCGCCAGCCTCTCCTCGAGGAGTTTCGGCGCCGCTTTCGGATCGGCCTTGCCCTTGGACGTCTTCATGACCTGACCCACGAAGAACGCCATGAGCTTGGTCTCGCCGCCCTTGAAGCGGGCGGCCTCAGCGGGGTGCGCCGTGACCACTTCCTCCACCCACTGCGCCAGCACACCCGTATCGGCCACCTGGATCACGCCCATCGCCTCGGCCACGGTCCGCGGATCGCCGCCATGCACCGCGACCTCGGCGAACACCTTCTTGCCCCCGTGATTGGAGACCGTGCCACCCTTCACCAGGGCGATGATCCCCGCCAGGGAGGACGCCGGCACCCGCAGCTGCTCCTGGTGATCCTTGGCGTCTCCGAGGACTTCCCCCATCACCCAGTTCGCGGC
>DATBCM010000046.1:0-2173 GCA_036270455.1 Gemmatimonadales bacterium
CGTCGACCGGCGGTCCCCGCTGGCGGTCGATCACCCAGACGCTGGCGGCGACCGGTATCGATCTGACGCGGACCGAATACCTGGAGTTCTGGGTGTGGGAGGACGGCAAGCGGACCGCGCGGGCGAACAAGACCGCCGTCCTGTTCGATTTCGGATCGACGTTCGAGGACGCCCTGGCGTTCGTCCCCGATTCCTTCACCACGAGCGGTGGCGACACCACCTACTACGGCCAGCACGCCGTGGGGCTGGGGAGGCTCGACACCGAGCGGGACCCGTTGACGCACTCCTGGAGCGCCGCGGTCAACGACAACGGCATCTTGTCGGACTGGACCACCGGCATCGTGAACGCGACCACGCACCAGGTCATCGATACGCTGCCCCTCTGCAGTGCCTCCGTGAACGGCGTCGTGGCGCAGTACGCGTTCGGGGACATTCGCTCCCGCTGCGGGCGCAAGAATGGCGCGGTGGACACCGAGGACCAGGACGGAGACTTCCAGCTCGACTCCGTGGTCGGCGTCAAGACGCGGGAGGACTTCGTCCGGTTCGTCTTCCCGATCGGGTCGGACAAGTATTTCGTCCGCGACGGCGGCATGGCCCCGGACCCGGCCGGGGGCGCCGCGGGGTGGCGGCTCTACCGGATTCCCTTCCGGACCGACACGCTCACGCAGGGGGCCCCGAATCTCCGTCAGGTCCAGACGCTGCGCATCACCCTCGTGGCGCCCCTGGAGGGCCCTCCGGGCACTCCCCAGCCCCAGGTGTTCTTCGCTCTGTCCCGCGTGCAGCTGGTGGGCGCCACGTGGCTCAAGCGGGCCGACACCCCCATCCGTGGGATCGCCGGCGAGACGGGGGTGCTGGGAGGCCAGGTGATCGCGTCGTTCGTCAGCACGGAGAACCGCGACCTGGGATACACCTCGCCCCCGGGGGTCGTCAACGAGGCGGCGAGCCAGGGCGCCGGCCTCTCAGTCAACTCCACGCAGATCAACGAGCAGTCCCTGCGGGTGCTGGCCTCCGGGCTCCACCGGGGGGAGCGCGCGGAGGCGTTCAACCGGTTCACCACGGAAGGGGACAAGAACCTGCTCCGGTACAAAGAGCTGCGGGTCTGGGCCCGCGGGCGCGGTCCGGGCTGGGATGACGGCGACCTCGAGTTCTACATCAAGCTCGGCAAGGACGAGAACAACTTCTACATGTACCACACGCCCGTCCGCACGGCGTCGTGGGATCCGGAAGTGGTCGCCCAATTCGAACCCTGGCTCCTGCTCCGCACCAAGGTGGAGAAAATGTGGCTCCAGGGCGCGCCGCCCGGGGTCTATGGGGATTGCCCCGACACGAGCATCGTACCGAACGACTCCTCGTACGTGGCGTGCAACGGACCGTATCTCGTTCATATTCACGATCCGGCGACGGCCCCGCCGAATCTGGCGGCGGTCGAAGAGCTGGCGGCGGGGATTCTCCGGGTGAACGAACGGACGTTCATCGATCAGGCGGAGCTGTGGGTCGACGACATCCGGGTCAGCAACGTCGTGACGGACCTCGGCATGGCGGGCGCCATCGATCTGTCCGTCACGGCGTCGAACCTGGCCGACCTTTCGTTTTCTCTCACCCGGCGGGATGCCGCCTTCCAGCAGCTGTGGGAAGATCCGACGTACTCCACGGACGACGGACTCAGCATGTCCGGGACGTTTCATCTGGAGCGCTTCCTGCCTCCGGTCTGGGGGCTCTCGATGCCCCTGACGTACCAGTATCTGACGACGGCGAGCGCACCCAAGTACCTGACGGGCACGGACATCCTCGCGGACGAGCTGGACAGTCTGCGAACGCCGCGGTCGGTCAGCCGCTCGCTCTCGTTTGGCTTCCGGCGCGTGAAGCGCTCGCCGGGGTTTCTGGCGCGATATCTGATCGATCCGATTTCGCTCACGTTCAACTACGTGGAGGGGGATGTCCGGACCAATCTCTCGAGCGCCTCGTCGTCGAGTTTCACGTACGGCCTCTCCTACAACCTGACCCCGAATCCGGTACGCATCCCGCTGCTTCCCGGGTTCCTCGACCGCCTGCGGCGTCGGCTGTTGGGTGGCTCCGCAGAGGCGCCGACGGTCCACGTCAATCCCACCAGCATCACATTTTTATCGTCGTATTCGGGGGCGCAGGCGGCGCAACTCAACTTCCCGGTGGCGGT
>DATBCM010000047.1:0-2582 GCA_036270455.1 Gemmatimonadales bacterium
GGGGGTTTGGTACCCTGGCTCGGAGCCGGTACTTGGCCCCGAACACTCCCCGCGATGGCACACAGCCCGAGCCCCATCACCGCCCAGGCATACCGCTTCATCGAAACTCCTGTCGAACGAGAAAGGCGCGTTAGACCATACTCCTTTGGATGACGGAAATCCCCCACCACATCGCTTCAATGTACAGCTACGCAAGAACTTAGAGGACGTTTCAGCCGGGTGTCAAGCGCCCCAAAATCCTGGTGTCCCCTTCCCGGCGGGTCACCCCCCGCCGGTCGGCCCACTCGAGCAGCGGAATCAAGTACTTGCGTGTCAAGCCGAGCCGGTCCCGAAGTAACGCTGGTGTGACCGGCCCCACATCCCGGATCACCTCCTCGAGCGCCCGCTGGAAGCGATCCAGCGCCCCCGGGGCGGCATACCGCTCCTGATCGACCTGTACTACCCCGCCTCCACGCTGGAGGTGCGCCAGCAGGGCGCGTACCGGCAGTCCTCCAAACTCGGATTCTAACTCCGACACCGTCGGGATGCGCCAGTCTGCCGCCACCAGATGCGCCGAAATGCGACCGGCGTCACCGTCTGCCTTTGCCGCCACGGCAGCCCGCCAGCCGGGACGCCGCGCTACGCTGCTCTCGATCTCCAGAATCCCCTTCCGGCCCGCGAGCTCGAGCACTTGATCAGTGACCGATGCGCTGACCTCAGTCCCGTTTCCGATACTCGCCCGCAACGCCTGAAGCGACATCCCGGCGTCGAGTGGGTGCGACGCGTGATGCGCCTCGAGCACACCTGCCAGCCGCTCCGCCTCGCGCGCTGCGGCGGAGCGCAAGACGAGCCGGTCTCCAGCTTCCAGTACGTTCTTCCCCGCCAGGGCGATGACCTCCGGGACCCCCTCCGGAGGGATGCCCAGCCGGACCGGGAGGTCGCTCCGGGCGAGCCCGGGGAGCCGCGCCTCCCGGACCCAGCCGGCCAGGCGATCGGGGGCGCTCGCGTCGACGGCCAGCCGGCGCTGCCGGAGTCGCCGCGGAGCGTCTGGTGGAAAGGGGTCGATGACCGATCCCCCACCGATCGTCGCGACCGGCGAATAACTCCGGATCACGAAGCGGTCTCCGCCCCGCGCGACGAGCGGCTCCTCGAACGCCAGTCGCGCCACGCCACGGCTCCCCGGGGCAATCGGGTCCACCGGCGTGACGCGAGCCAGTACCTCCGCCGTGCCGAGGTGCACCCGGACTCTGGCGCGGGTGGTGAGTGGCCGGGCAGCGGAAGCGATCACCTCGACGGCGGCATCGAGACGCCGGGTCGGTCGCCAGCCTTCTCCGGTGACCACGACGTGCCCCCGTGCGAGCTCCTGATGCTCGACCCCGGCCAGGGCGAGCGCCGTCCGTCTTCCCGGGAGCGCCGTGGCCAACGTGCTGCCATGGGACTCGATGGACCGGACGCGGGCCTCCCGGTCGAGGGGAAGGAGACGAACGGAATCCCCTTCGCTCACCGTCCCGCTCCAGGTGGAGCCGGTCACGACGGTCCCCGCCCCCTTGAGCGTGAACACGCGGTCCACCGGAAGCCGGAAGAGATCCCGCTCCACTCGGGTCCCGACGTCCTGCGCCACGCGCGCGATCGCCGCGCGGAGCTCCGGCAATCCCGCGCCCGTCCGGGCCGACGTCGCGACCGGGGCCTCCCATTGTACGCGGCTCTGCGCCAGACGGGCGCCTACTTCCGCTACCAGCAGCTGCAGCCACTCCTCGTCCACCAGATCGCGCTTGGTGAGGACCGGCACGCCCCGGCGCACCCCCAACAGCTCCACGATGGCCAGGTGCTCTTCCGTCTGCGGCATGACCCCTTCGTCGGCCGCGATGATCAGGAGGGCCGCGTCGATTCCCGTGGCCCCCGCCAGCATGTTGCGGACGAAGCCCTCGTGGCCCGGCACGTCGACAATGCCTACCTGCGTCTGGGCATCGAGGGGCAACGGGGCGAAGCCCAGATCGATCGTGATGCCACGCCGCTGCTCCTCGGCCCAACGGTCGGTGTCCACGCCGGTGAGTGCTTTCACCAGCGCCGTCTTGCCGTGATCGATGTGCCCCGCGGTGCCGATTACGACGTGGCGGACCACCGATGGCGCTCCCAGAAGTCGAGGGCAGGAAGCTTGTTGGGCTCCCCCAGGTGATGGCGGGCGAAGCGCACGACCAGCCGGCGATGCGCGGCGGCGTGCGCGGCATCCAGCGCCGGCAGCGGCCCGTCCTCCGCACCGAGAATCACCAGATCGCGGTACGCCTGGGGAGGGAGCTCCGTGGGCGCACGGGCCGGCGCGCACGAGGGACAGAATGCCCCTCCTTCGGCGGAAGAAAACGGGACCGGCGTGGCAGGATTCGGATCGAGCGGCGTGCCGTCGCGAACGCACACCGTCAGTGCCGGCTCGAACCCCAGGACGCCGAGCAGGTGCCAGAGCGCCCGGATGGCCGCCGCGTCGATGTCACACGCGGGCGCGACCACGAGCGCGTCCAACCCGGTGACCAGGGTGTCGTAAGCTGCGGGCAGCGCGGCGGGAGGTGCGGACTTGAGCATCACTTCGGCGAGGGCCGTGGCGCCCGCAA
>DATBCM010000048.1:0-4700 GCA_036270455.1 Gemmatimonadales bacterium
CTGCGCGAGGACTTCAGACTTCGCGGTATTGGGGCGGGGATCGCGGTGGGGGTGGCGGCGTTGGTGGTCCTGCTGCTGGCCGGGTCCTGGGCACCGGGCATGCAGGAGGGGCTGCTGCACTCTTCCTGGTCGGTCCCCCTCCAGCTCGCCACCGTCGCGGTCGCCGGAACCGCTATCGCGGCCCTGCGGGTGCGGCGGTGGCGTCTGGCGCGGACGGCCGCGGTCGCGGAGGTGACGCTCCTGCTGTGGGGTTGGGGGCTGGGGCAGTATCCGTATTTCGTCCCGCCCTATCTGACGGTCGCAGACACGGCGGCACCACAGGCGACGCTCGAAGGGGTGACGCTAGCACTGGTACTGGGAGGGGTGGTGCTGATTCCGTCGCTGGTCTACTTGTTCCGCGTCTTCAAGAGTGCGAGGACTACAGAATCGCCTTGATGATCATGAGGAGGATGAAAGCGGCGAGGGGGCTCCAGTCGACGTTGGCGTAGGTGGGCAGGACTTTGGCGATCGGCTCGATCATCCAGTTGGTGAGCACATACGCCCATCGCGTCCAGCGGTTGAACTGAAAGGCTCCCAACAGACCTCCGAAGAACCGCACGACCAGTGCGATGATGAGGATGTCGATCACCCCGTTGAGCAGGTAACTCGCGACTCCGAAGACTCCCCCTTCCGCGGCGTACCGCATGTCGTAGAGCACGCTGACCACGCCCTTCGACACCCACACCAGCAGGATCCCCGCCACCGCCGTGCCGACCACGAGCCACCAGCCCGCGTGCGAGGGCAATCCGCCGAAGCGGACCACCCGTGTCTCGACCGGCGCGAGCACGGGATCGGACGACTTCTTGAGGAAGCGGCCGAGCCATGAGAAGGGGGAGATTTTCTGCGTGCGGACCAGCCAGTGGGATGTGGCCAGGGCCGCCGAGAGGAAAAACGCCCCGGTCACGATGTCCCGCACCACCGTCACGATGGCGTACATCGGCTCACTGGAATGCCTGGGCGACGATGCGGTCTTGCTCCACCTTGTGCGGTCCCGGATACCCCTCTGCCGGGCTGGACCGCTCCGGTCTCGACAGGTCCCGGATGGTGAGACTGGGGAGGGCGTCCCGCAGCTTGGGCAGGACGAACTTCCGCGCTCCCATGTTGCGCGGCTCCTCCTGGACCCACATCACCTCGGCGAGTTTCGGATATCGCTTCGCGACCGCGACGACGCCCTCGGCCGGGAAGGGATAGAGGAGCTCGACCCGGCCCACGGCGACGTGGGCCGCGCCGGCGCGCGACGGGGCCGCCAGCAGGTCGTAGTAGATCTTCCCGCTGCAGAGCACGAGGCGGGTGACTTGATCGCGCCGGCTGGCAGCATCGGCGTCGTCCAGCACCGGCTGGAAGGATCCGCTGGTCAGCTCCGCGAGGGACGACGTGGCGGCGGGAAGCCGGAGCAGACTCTTCGGCGTCATCACCACCATGGGCCGCACCTCGGAGTGCCGCGCCTGGCGCCGGAGGAGGTGGAAGTACTGGGCCGGTGTGGTCGGGTTCGCCACGCGGATGTTGCCCTCGGCTCCGAGCGAGAGGTACCGCTCGAGGCTGGCGCTCGAGTGCTCGGGGCCGCCTCCTTCGTAGCCGTGGGGCAGGAGCATGGTCAGCCGCGACGTCTGTCCCCACTTGGCGAGCCCGGCCACCAGGAACTGGTCGACGATGACCTCGGCCCCGTTGGCGAAATCTCCGTACTGCGCTTCCCAGAGCACGAGCGCGTCGGGCGCGGCGACCGCATAGCCGTACTCGAATCCGAGACAGGCGGCTTCGGAGAGGGGCGAGTTGTGCAGCTCGAAGGGCGCCCGCGCCTGCGGTAAGTGCTGCACCGGGGCCCAGCGGCGGTCGCTCGCCGGATCGTGCAGCATCAGATGCCGCTGGGCGAAGGTGCCGCGCTCGGTATCCTGGCCGGTGAGCCGGATGGGAGTGCCCTCGGCGAGCAGCGATCCGAACGCCAGCGCCTCGGCCTGCGCCCACTCCATGCCGCCCTTGACGATGGTCTCCCGGCGCCGCTCGAGCTGACGCTTGAGCTTGGGGTGGATGGTGAAGTCGGACGGGACGTCGAGGAGCGCCGAGTTGAGCGCTGTGAGGACGCCGGCGGGGACGGCGGTCTCAGGTTCACCGGTGGCCGAGCGGGCCAGCCGGTCGTCGCCATGCTTCTTGACCGCGGCGGCGCCCAGTCCCTGCTTGACGGCATCGAGCTTCTGGTAGGCGGCGTCGGCCTCGGCCTTGGCCTGCTCGGCCGTCATGACCCCGCGTTCGACCAGTACGGCCGCGTACTTCTCCCGCACCGTCGGCGTTTGCTTGATCCGTTCGTACATCAGGGGCTGCGTGTATGCCGGCTCGTCGCCTTCATTGTGCCCATGGCGCCGGTAGCCGACGACGTCGATCACCACGTCAACATGGAATTTCTCGCGATACATCCAGGCCAGCCGCACGGCCGCGAGGCACGCCTCGGGGTCATCGGCATTCACGTGGATGATCGGGACGTCGAACCCCTTGGCCAAGTCCGAGGAGTAGTCAGTCGAACGCCCCTCGTGCGGCAGCGTCGTGAATCCGATCTGATTGTTGGTGATCAGGTGGATGGTGCCGCCGGTCGCGTACCCAGTGAGCCGGGCGAGGTTGAAGGTCTCGGCCACCACGCCCTGACCGGCGAACGCCGCGTCGCCGTGCAGGAGAATGGGGATCGCGGCCTCGCCGTTGGTCGTCGCCTCCGTCCCGGACCGGTCGGTCTGCTCGGCCCGGGCGCGGCCCTCGACCACCGGGTTCACGGCCTCGAGGTGACTGGGGTTGGGGAGCAGGATGACCCGGATGGACTTGCCGGAGGGCAGGGTGAAGTCGCCGTCGGCGCCCAGGTGGTACTTGACGTCCCCGGTCACGGCATCGGGATCGGCTTCGTCTCCAGTGGGTCCACCCTCGAACTCCTCGAGGATCGCCTCGTACGGCATGCCCACGATGTGGGCGAGCACGTTGAGGCGGCCGCGGTGGGCCATGCCCATCACGACCTTCTTGGCGCCCGCGTGGGCCGCGAGCTCGTTGGTGAGCTCGAGCATCGGCACGGTGATGTCCACACCCTCGATGGAGAACCGCTTCTGCCCCAGATACGCGCGCTGAAGGAACCGCTCGAGCGCGTCGACGCGCGTGAGGTGGTTCAGGAGCTGCTTCTGCTGGTCGGGCGTGAGCGGCTTGGCGTGCTCACCGGACTCGATCACCCGGCGGAGCCAGAGGCGCTGCTCGTGGCTCGCAATGTGCTCGACTTCGTAAGCGATGGTGCCGCAGTACGTCGTCTTCAGGTGGGGGAGTGCTTCGGCCAGCGTCGCTCCCGACACGTAGATGCGGAGTACCTCAGTCGGGATGCTCGCCAGCACCTCGGGGCTGAGGCCGAGCGGGCCCGGATCCAGGGCGGGATCGCCCCGCGCTTCGCCGCCGAGGGGGTCCAGGTGCGCGGCGAGGTGCCCGAAGTTCCGGTACGCTTTCACCAGAGACATGGCGGCGGCGACGTGGCGGAGGTCTTCCACTGAAGGGGAGGCTCCGGTAGCCGGGAGCCGGGAGCCGGGAGCCGTCGGCTCCGGTGCCGGTGGAGTCGCGACTGCGACGGGGGCAACGGCTCCCGGCTCCCGGCTCCCGATGGCTTCCACCGCTGACATGACCTTGGCGTAAAAATCTTCCTCACCCTGCAGGAGCGAGTCGAGCAGTCGGAGAAACATCCCCGACTCCGCACCCTGAATGACGCGGTGGTCGTAGGTGCTCGTGATGGTCATTACCTTGGCCGGACCGATGGAGCGGATGGCGCCGGTGGCGATGATCGAGCCCTGACCCTTCATGAGGCGCGGGACCGAGGCGATAGTACCGATGGTACCCGGGTTGGTGAGCGTGATGGAGCCGCCCGCGAAGTCATCGGGCATCAATTTGTTGGTCCGGGCCTTCTCGACCAGCGACTCGTACGTCGCATAGAAAGTCGCAAAATCCATCTTCTCTGCGTGCTTGATCACCGGCACCACGAGCGCGCGGGTCCCGTCTTTCTTTTCCACGTCCACGGCGAGGCCCAGGGAGGCGTTCTGGGGGTCGAGGCGGTGGGGCTTCCCCTCGTACTCGTGGAACGAGTGCGTCATGACGGGAAATTCCCGCGCGGCCTGGACGATGGCCCAGCCGATCAGGTGGGTGAAGGAGACTTTCCTGTTCGTCGCGGCGAGCTGGGCGTTCAGCGTCTTGCGCCGGGCGTCGAGGACGTCGACCGCGATGTCACGGAAGCTCGTGGCGGTGGGGACGGTGAGGGACTCCGTCATGTTCTGCACGAGGCGAGCGGCGGGGCCGGTGATGGGGACCGCACCAGCCGGGAGCCGGGAGACGGGAGTCCTCTGCTCCCCTGCCGTGGAGGCGACGACTCCCGACTCTCGACTCTCGATCGAGGGAGTCACCTCGGCTCGGGTGGTCGGAATGACGGGCAGTTCGTTCAGGTGCCCGTTATCAAAGAGGGCGCGCCACTCCTCGCCCACGGACGACGGGTCCCGGAGGTACTGCTCGTACATCACCTGCACGAACGCGGCGTTGTTGGTGCCGAAGACGAATTCGCTCACGGAAGGGAATCTAAAGGTGTCGGGTGCCAGGGGTCAGGTGTCAGGTTACTGCGCTCCGGAACGGGTCTTATACTATCGGATGCCCAAGGCCTTCTGCGC
>DATBCM010000049.1:0-1895 GCA_036270455.1 Gemmatimonadales bacterium
CCTCAGAGTGCCCGCCGACCTTCGGGTCAGCGCCCTCCCAGGTCGTGGGGATCATCGCGGGGGGTCCCCCGGCCCTGATGAAAAGCGCCGAGGGGGCCGAGGACGACGTGGAAGCAGGGAAGGCCGCGATCGACGGTGCCGCCGTCGACGCGAAGGACGTCGTTATCGGGATCGCCGCGAGCGGGACCACTCCGTACGTCCACGCCGCGCTCGACCGGGCACGGGAGCGGGGCGCGAAGACCGGCATCGTGGCCTGTAGTGAGCCGCCCAAGGCCCTGCGCGACTCCTGCGACGTCGCCATCGTGCCGCTCGTCGGTCCGGAGGCCCTCACGGGGTCCACCCGAATGAAAGCAGGGACCGCCACGAAGCTCGTGCTCAACACCATCTCCACCGGGGCGATGATCCGGCTCGGCAAGGTCTACGGCAACTTGATGGTGGACCTGATGGCCTGGAGCGACAAGCTGGTGGACCGGGGCGAGCGCATCGTGATGGAGTGCGGCGCTCCCGACCGGGCCCGCGCGCGCGCGGCCATCGCGGCGGCGGGTGGCAGCGTGAAGGTCGCGGTGGTGATGGTGCGGGCGGGGGTCGGCGCCGACGAAGCGCGCACCCGCCTCGCGGCCGCGGGTGGCTCGGTGCGCAAGGCCGCCGGAGACCCACCCTCCCTTCGCAACGCGTGACGGACACCCTCGCCGTCGGATTGATGTCGGGCACGTCCCTGGACGGCGTGTCGACGGCGCTGGTCCGGCTGCAGGAATCGCCCGCTTCCGCCACCCTCGTCGCCTTCCGTCAGGAGCCGTACTCGAGTGTCGAGCGCGGGCAGATCATCGATGCCATCGCTCGCGGCTCCGCCCGGGATCTCGCGGTCCTCCACGTCGCCCTGGGCGAGCGCTTCTCCGGCGCGGTGCTTCATCTCCTGGCCCAGGCCAAGGCATCCCCCAGAGACGTCGCCTTCATCGCCAGTCACGGGCAGACCATCTGGCACGACCCCGGGCGCGCCACTCTCCAGTTGGGCGACCCCGCCATCATCGCGGAGCGCGTGGGCGTGCGCGTGGTGTCGGACTTCCGAGCCCGGGACGTGGCGGCGGGGGGGCAGGGAGCGCCGCTGGTGCCGCTCGCCGACGTGATGCTTTTCGGGGACGAGGCCCGCGGCCGGCTGCTCCTCAACATCGGCGGCATGGCGAATGTAACCTGGGTACCGAGGCGGGGCGTGAGCGCGGGGGCGCTGGCGTTCGATACCGGCCCCGGCGTGGCGGTGATCGACGCCGTGACCAGGACGATGGATGGCGAGGCGGCCTACGATCACGACGGCGAGCGGGCGCGGCGCGGGCGTGCGGTCTCCAAGGTGCTCGAGTCCCTCCTGGCCGACGAGTACTTCCGTCTGGCGCCACCCAAGAGCACGGGCCGGGAGCGGTTCGGGCTCGCGATGGCCGAGCGAGTGATCGCGGACGTGCACCGAGCGGGGGGCTCCGATAACGATGCCGTGGCGACGGCCACCGCCCTCACGGCGGAGTCGATCGCCCGCGCCATCGCGGCGTGGACGCCGGCGGGCCCGGAGGCCGACCTCGTGATCGCGGGTGGCGGAGCGCGGAATCCCACGTTTGTAGAATGGCTCGCCGCACGTGTGATGCCCCGCCGGGTCGTGCCGTTCGATTCCTTGTTCTTCGATGGTGAGGCGAAGGAGGCTGTGGCCTTCGCCTATCTGGGCCTGCTGACGCTGGCGGGGAAACCGGGAAACCTGCCGGGGGCGACCGGGGCCAGGGGACCGCGGGTCCTGGGCCGGATCACGCCGCCCTGAGCGTCAGGGCAATGTGATTTTCGACGCCGTGAGGTAGCTGAGCACGGTCGCCGCTGGAACCGAATAGATGATCCGCCCTCCCGACTCTGCCTGACCGCCG
>DATBCM010000050.1:0-5504 GCA_036270455.1 Gemmatimonadales bacterium
ACCCTCGGCGCCGATCCCGTAGCCTATGCGATCGCCGCGGCCGCCCGGAACCGCCCCCCTCGGACCCCCCCTGCCCCGCCCCTGGACGCGTTTACCATTCGGAAGCACACCAAGACCCATGGGACGGGACGGCGGATCGAGGGGTGCTTCGAGGCGGGACAATCCGTCGTGGTGGTGGAAGACGTGATCACCACCGGCGGCTCCGCCCAGGAGGCCATCGCGGCGCTTGCGGCCGAAGGAGCGAAGATTCTGGGCGTGTTCGCCGTCGTAGACCGTGGAGAGGGAGGGCGGGAGGTGCTGGAGCGGGCCGGACATCCGGTCGAGGCCCTCCTCACCGCCGCCCAGCTCGGCCTGTGACGATCCCGTCCCTCAACCCCGGAAAGCGGTCCCTCGCGGGCTGGCTCCGGGGCCGGCCCGATGACGCGGCGGGGCTCGAGCAGCGCCTCAAAGACCTCGACACCTTCGCCCGCTCGCTCTCCCGACGCTGGGTGATGGTCTCGGGCGTCTTCCTGGTCGGGGTCCTGGGTTGGATGAGCGGCACCATCCGCACCGAACCCGGCACCGTCGTGCTCGCCGCCGGCGCCGGGGCCATCCTCAACGCTCTGGTCGGCCTGGTGAATGAGCGGGGCTGGTACCGGTGGTGGCTGATCTACGTCCTCACGCTCCTCGACGTCCTCCTCGTCGCGCTCCCGGTGGTCTGGTTCGGACATGGCGGACTCATCGCCGGGTTCTTCATCGCGGTCCTGCCCTACACGTTCGACCAGGGTCGCACCGTCGGCGACTTCCTCGTCCTCGTCGCCTCCCTCGCCTATCTCGCCGCGACCCTGCTGCACGGCTCGATTTACGACCGCTCGGCGGACATCCCGCCGGCGGCATACCTCGAGACCGTGGTCTTTGTGGCCGTCGCCATGGCCTTGAAACGGATTCCCGCGACCTTGATCACCCGCATCCGCGCGACCCGGAGCATCATGGGCTCGGCGGAGCAGGGCCAGCTCGGCGTCCGGGCCGCGGCGGCCGAGTCCGACGAGCTGGGCTTCCTGGAGAAGAGCCTGAACCGGATGCTCGACGAGATCGGCGCGACCATCTCGACGGTCCAGCACGAGGCCGATGAAGTCGCCGCCTTCGCCGAGGAGCTCGCCGCCGCCGCGGAGCAGATTCACGCCACCTCCGAAGCGGTGACGCACACGGCCAAGGGACTGGCGGACGATCTGGTCGGCCAGCGGAACGTCGCCGAAGGGGCGCGCGCCGAGAGCGCGAAAGCGGCGGCCCAGGCGGAAGGGCTCAAGAGCCGGGCGGAGCGGATGCAGACTGATGCTGGTCAGCTCGCCTCGACGGCGGAGCGCGGGCGGGACCGGGTCGAGCGGGCCAGCCAGACCCTGCGGTCGGTCCGCGAAGAGGTCCGTGCCACGGCGGCGACCGTCGGCGGCCTGTCGGCGATGTCCGACCGCATCGGCGGCTTCGCGCAGACCATCGCCCGGATCGCGCGGCAGACGCACCTGCTCGCGCTCAACGCGGCCATCGAAGCCGCTCGCGCGGGCGAGCACGGCGAGGGGTTCGGTGTCGTCGCCCAGGAAGTGCGGGGCCTGGCAGGGGAAGCGGGGAAGTCGGCGCGGGAAGTGGCCGAGCTGGTGAGCGAGATCCGCACCGGCATCACGGCGGCGGCGCGGGCCATGGAGACTGGCGAAAGTCAGGTGCGGGACATCGGCGCCGTGGCCGCGGAGGCGGACGGCGCCCTTCGCGAGCTGCACGAAGGCGTGCAGTTGATCGGCGGCCTGGTGGACGCCACGGCGGAGGTCTCCCGCACCCAGGCCGAGCGGCTGGCACAGCTGGCGCAGTCACTGGCGCAGGTCTCGACGGTATCGGGGGTGTCAGCGGAGCACGCCACGAGTGCCGCGTCCGCCACCCAGGCGCAGATCACCTCCATGGGCGACCTCACCGCCACGTCGCAGCAGCTGGCACAGCTGGCCGAGCGCCTCCGGGCCAGCATCGCGCGTTTCGCCGTATTGAAGCCCGAGCAGACCACCGCCGAGCACCGGGTCGTCCGCGCCGCCGCGGACTGATTTCACCCCGCCCGGGAGACGCGAGGCGCGTCGGATCCTTTGTCCCAAAACCCCGCGTTCAAGGGGTAGAACGCGCGCAGGGCCTCCCGGTACGGGGTGATCAACAGGTCTACATAACGCGACAGCGCCACCTCAAAGGGGAAGCGGCTCCGGAACTCACCCGCCGTCACGCCCAGAATCGCCTTCAGGTGCCGTCCGAAACTCTGCGGGGAAGAGAAGTCCAGCCGGTACGCCACGTCCGACACCGACAACCCCGGGTTCTGAAACAGATAGGCCGCGTGCAGCAGGCGCATGGCGGAGAGATACCGCTTGGGGGAGGGCAGAGTGGCGCGCTGAAAGCGTGACACGAACGTACTCGGCGTCACGCGCAGATGGCGGGCCAGGCCCCGGACCGTCACGATCACCGGCGCGAGCCGGACCACTGCTTCGAAGAACACCCGCGTTTCCTCGGGCGCATCGCCGAGTGCGGGCACCAGTCGGGCGAGAATCCGGGCTGCTGCCGGCGTGACTGGATGCCCGAACACGTCGCGCAGCCGGCGCCACGCACCCGGCTCGGTGCAGTCGACCGCGGAGCGGATCCCGGTGGCACCGAGGCGGAGCAGGGTTTCGGTGGCGAGGCCGTCGTGCCGGGAGACCAGGGCCACCGCCGGGATCGCCGGGAACTCCCGGACGAATCGCGCCACGGCGGGCAGCTCCGCTCCCCCACAGGCGTGCACCGAAATGAGCAGGGCGTCGACCTTGCGCCGCCGTGCCGCCTGCAACACTTCCCGGAACGTCTCCACGTGGACCGTGGTGAAGCATCCGTCACCCACCGCATCCACCCGGGAGCGCTCCGGCATCGGCAACACCGTGCAAACCGTGACCACGGCCGCATCCTACCACCACCGCATCAAGACGCGGTCAACCTCCTATCTTTCGGGCGTGACCAAGCGTGGCGTTGCGCTCCTGGCGCTGCTCACACTCGCCGCCTGCCGCCCGCGCGCGAGCCGTCTGCTGCTCGTCGACTACACGCTCGGCGACCCGGTCGATCTCCAGGCCACCGCGCTCCCCTGGCACGACGCCGGCTACACGGTCGAATACCGCCGCTTCTTCCCGCACCTCACCCGCGACGACATGCACCGCTATCACGGCGTCGTGATGCTCGGCGGGATGCGGCCCGATGCGCCCTCTGATGCGTTGACCACCGGAGACGCGGTGCTCCTGACCGAGTGGGTCCGCGCCGGCGGCGTGGTCGTGCTCGGATATCCGGCCTCGGCCCTCGACCGTTGGACCATGAACCAGTGGCTCAAGTCCCTGGGCGCCGGCCTCGAGATCACGGACTCCGCGCCGACCGCTACCACCCAGTCGGCGCTGCCGCTCCGCCGGGCGTTGCCGAGCGTCGACCTTCTGCCGGTGGAGCTGGTGGGCACCCGGGCGCTTCGGCTCCGGCTGCCGGCGCAGGCGCTCGCCCGGATCCGTCCCGCGATGCGCGGCGCCTCTCAGCCCGCCATCATCGCTGCCGTCCGGGTGAACCAGGGCCTCGTCGTGGTAACCAGCCGGGAGGCCCTGGCCGCGGCGGATACCGGGGCCACGAAGGACTTCCTGGAAACGGTGGCGCGGTGGACCAGGCGGCCAGCGGAATGGGCGAACGTGCCCGCCGCCGTCGCTCCGGCCCCCCTGTCGCTCGAGGGGGGACCCGAGTCCGTCCGTTCGCGGCTCCCGCTCGCGACGCCACCTGGTGGTTCCCTCCCGGTGACGCTTCCGCTGCATGTCGATCAGCACGCGAGCGCCGACACCGAATCACTCCCCGAGTGGACCGGACATGCCGGCCTGCGTGTGCTCTGGGCCGACCCGCTGGGATACCGGGCCGGGTTTGTCGAGCGGAAGAACGCGCTCGATTCGCTGACGTCACTCCTCGACGTCGGCGCGTTCAACGTCTTTGCCGGACCCGCAAACGTGGAGGCAATGGCCGAGTCGACGCACTACGCGCCGTGGGAGCGGACCGTGGCGCAGAACGTGTGGAAGGTGATGGGGGACCGCCTGGAGCAGACCAGCGCCCGCTGGGTACCTGCGCTCGAGCCCGATTCGTTCCGGCTGCCCCCCGACACGACGGGCGTCGCGGCCGGGCGGTGCCTCCTCGATCCCGGATACTGGAACGCCGCCGTCGTCCCGGGCATGATCTCACTGGCCCGGCTCGCGGCCCAGCATCAGGACCTGATTCCCGCCGTGGCGATAGATCTGGAAAGGGAGCCGTCGTCGACTCAGCCGGCCGCGACGATTTGCGAGGCGGACTTCGAGGCCGGGCTCGACGCCATGGTGAAGGACTCTGCGGTGACCGCGGCGCAGGCGGCGGAGCTGAAGAAGGTCGCGCCAGAGGATCGGTACGACGTATTGCTGAATGAGGGCCTGGTCGACGACCTGTTCGAGGCCCTCGAGCGCGTCACCACCACCCGCGCGTCAGACCTCAGGACCCGCATGCTGCGAATTCGTCCGGGCCTCATGCTGGCCGTGCGGGCCGCGGCGCCCCCGCAAGACTGGTTCGGGCGGGGGCTCCTGCGTGGGTGGTCGACCCGGGGGGCGCCGGTCATCCTCCTCACCCGCGACCCCTCGTCGCGGCAGACCAACGGCCGCTATCGAGGCCGGGGGATCAACGTGCTCACGGCCTTCCAATTGGTCCCCCAGGGCATCCCCCCGGCGGCGTGGGGGGGGCTCAGGCCCTTGGCCTTCCGGGAGAATGACGGCTTCTGGCTCGACGCCCGCCAGTCCGGCATCTCGCCGGGAAACGACAGCACCTGGCGCTTCGTACGGCGCCTAGTTCCCGAGAAATAAAGGAGTTGGCTCCTCCCGGCTTGCCGGGGGGAGCTTGAGTCCGGTACCTTCTTCGGGGACGGGGAATGGTGGGGCGTGATGGTCGCGGGTCGCTGCAGGGCCGGGCGATCCCGAGGAAAGTCCGAGCTCCATAGGGCTGACTGCCAGGTAACGCCTGGGCGCCGTGAGGCGACGGAAAGGGCCACAGAAAACAGACCGCCCTAATCCAAGGGCAAGGGTGAAAAGGTGGGGTAAGAGCCCACCGCGCGGCCGGCAACGGTCGTGGCAGGGTAACCCCCAGTCGGAGCAAGGCCAAATAAGCAGCGAGATCCGAGCCCGGATCGCCTGAGCTGCGGGTAGGCCGCATGAGGTGGCTGGCGACAGCCATCCTAGAGAGATGACCATCTGACCGTCGAAAGGCGGTCAAACAGAACTCGGCTTATGGCCCCACCAACCCCCGTTCCTCTCAAGCCGTACCCCCCGCAATGGGAGTCAGTCGCCGACTTGCGGGTGTTCCGTACGACCAGTGACGAGTGGTCGAAGCTGATCGCCTGGCGTGCCGACATGCGGCGCCGTGGCTGGAGCTTGCTGCGCGTATCGTCCGAAGGGGACGAAATGACCGCGGTGTTCGGGCGGACCAAAACCGACCGCACTGGG
>DATBCM010000051.1:0-1715 GCA_036270455.1 Gemmatimonadales bacterium
ATGCTGTTCAAGTACCTGGTGGATGCCGGGGTCATCTACGTGGTTACCGGCCACACCTGGACGCCCCTCAACTACTTCACTCCCGTCTGGAGCTATCGCCAGCAGGTCCTGGGGCCGGAAACGGAGGGGCTATCGATCTGGCTCGCGGTCTGGACGCTGCCGTTCATCTGGATCGGGGTCTCCCTTTCCATGCGGCGCGCCATCGACGCCGGCGACTCCGCGTGGCTGGCGGTACTGTTCTTCGTCCCGGTCTTCAATTACCTGCTGATGCTTGGCCTCAGCCTCGTGCCCTCGCGGATGGTCACCCGGGGGCCGCTGTCTCCGCCCGCCGTCGACGAGGGGCTGAGGAGCGCCCTGGTCGCCGTGGCGGCGGGACTGGCCATCACCATCCCCACCATCCTGATCGCGATCTACGTGAAGAAGGCCTACTCGCCGGGACTCTTTCTGGGAACACCGTTCACCCTCGGCGCGATCAGCGCCAACGTCCTCAACTCGCGACGGCGAGCCTCGTACCGGGAAACCGTCCCTGTCGTGTTGCTGACCGTGGCGCTGGTCGGGGGCGTGCTGGTTCTCTTTGCGCTCGAAGGCGTCGTCTGCGTCCTGATGGCATTTCCCATCGCCGCCGTGCTGGCGCTGCTCGGGGCCGTGCTCGGCCGGACCATCGCACTGCGGACGACCGAGCCGCCTTCGCACACGGGCCTCGCCGCCGTGATGCTCCCGCTGGTCTTGTTCCTCGAGCCGGCGCGGGGTCCTGCGCCGGTGCAGGAGGTGGTGACGTCTGTCGAGATCGCCGCGAGTCCGGAGCGGGTCTGGAATACGGTCGTGGCCTTTCCGGAGCTTCCACCCCCGACGGAATGGGTTTTCCGAGCCGGCGTGGCGGCCCCCCTCCGGGCCCATCTTGAGGGGTCAGGGGTCGGGGCGATCCGCTACTGCGAATTCACTACCGGCGCGTTCGTGGAGCCGATTACCCGTTGGGAGCCGGGGCGGGTGCTGGGGTTCTCGGTCACCAAGAACCCGCCACCGATGAGGGAGATGAGTCCCTACCGCCGGGTGTACGCGCAGCATCTGGACGGATATTTCCGTGCCCCTCGCGGCGAGTTCGATCTGATTGCGCTCCCGGGGGGCCGAACCCGCCTGGAGGGGCACACTTGGTACCGGAACGAGATGTATCCGCAGGCCTATTGGGATGGCATCGCGGATCGGGTGATCGAGGCGATTCATCGGCGGGTGCTCGAGCACGTCAAACGGACCGTCGAGGAGACAAGATGATGCGGCGTGGTGCGGTAATCCTCAGTTCAGCGCTGTTGGTCGCCTCCGCGGCAACCGTCGGTGCCCAGACCCCACCGACGGATCATGTGGTCGTCACTCCCGATCAGCTGCATTGGACGCCGTACTATGCCGGCGGTGAGCAGGCGATTCTGCTGGGTGATCCGAGCCGCCCCGGGCCGTACGTGCTCCGCGTGCGCTTCCCGGCCGGCCTCCACATCCAGCCGCACTACCACCTGGACAACCGGATTGTCCAGGTGCTCTCCGGCACGATGTACTTCGCGCTTGGCGCATCGGGGGACACGAGCAAGATGCGCGCGATACCGGTGGGCAGCATGTGGACGGAGCCCGCGCGCATGATCCACTACGCGTGGACCGGAACTGGCGAGGTCGTGCTTCAGGTCGTCGGCACGGGGCCGACCGAAACGAAGAGCGTCGCGCCAACGAAG
>DATBCM010000052.1:0-1981 GCA_036270455.1 Gemmatimonadales bacterium
AGGATGTCGGAGACGATGCGGATGGTGTACGGGAAGGCTTCGTACGCCGGGAGCAGCGCCTGCAGGGCCCGCTCCGCCAGCGCCCCGTGCCCGATTTCCCGCCGGGACACACCGCGGATCATCTTCACTTCCCCCGTGGAGAAGGGCGGGAAGTTGTAGTGCAACATGAACGACTTGGTGGTCTCCTGCGGCACGTCGATCGAGTCGATCCGCTGCTCGTCCGACACGGTCCCGAGCGTGGCCGAAACCAGCGCCTGGGTCTGACCGCGGGTGAAGAGCGCCGAGCCGTGCGTGCGCGGGAGCACGCCCACTTCGCAGGCGATGGGCCGGACCGTATCCAGGTCGCGGCCATCCACGCGCTCGCCCCGGGAGAGCACCTGCTCCCGCATGGTGTGGTACTCGATCTCTTCGATGACGTTGGCGACGTCCTTCCCGTTGTCCGGGAATTCCTCCGCCAACTGCTCCTGAATCGTGTGCTTGAGCGCCGCGAGGGCCTGGGTCCGCTCCGCCTTCTCGGGGAGGTTCAGGGCCTCGGAGATACGGGGCTCGGCCAGCGCCTTCACGCGGGCCACGAGCGCCGCGGGCGCCTCGACCTTGGTCCACTCCATCTTCGGCTGCGCGATCTCCGCGATCAGATCCTTCTGCGTCGCGATGAGCTCCTTGATGCCGTCGTGCGCCGTCTGCAGTCCCTTCACGATGTCGGCCTCGGAGAGCTCGAGCGTGCCGCCTTCCACCATGACGATGGAGTCGGCGGAGCCGGAGACGATCATGTCGACGTCCGAGAACTCGAGCTGCTGGAAGGTCGGGTTCAGGACCCAGGCGCCCTCCACCCGGCCCACCCGCACCGCCGCGATCGGTCCGTTCCACGGCACCTTCGAAAGGGAGAGCGCCGTCGACGCCGCCGTGACACCCAGCACGTCGGCGTCGTTTTCCTGATCGGCGGAGAGGACGTAGATGAAGACCTGGACTTCGTTCTTGAATCCTTCAGGGAAGAGCGGGCGGACGGAGCGGTCGGTCACCCGGGCGGAGAGGATTTCCTCGTCCGAGGGGCGGCCTTCGCGCTTCAAAAAGCCGCCGGGAATCTTGCCGGCGGCGTAGCTCTTCTCGCGGTATTCGACGGTGAGGGGGAAGAACGGGAGGGTGGACACGTTGTCCGAGACCGTCACGGACGCCAGCACCACGGTTTCCCCGAGCTGCATCAGGCAGGATCCAGCGGCCTGCTTGGCCAGCCGTCCCGACTCCAGCCGGAGGGCCCGGCCGGCGAACTGCTTTTCGACGTGCTTCACTTCGGTCGCCTGTCTAGAGCACAATAGAAGGACGCCGGGCTAGACCGGTGCTCTTCCCGGCCAGCCCCGCGCGACGCCGTTCCGACCAGCTTAGTGGCGGAGGTCCAGCTCAGAAATGAGCCGGCGATACCGTTCCAGATCCGTGCGCTTCAGATACTCCAGGAGGCGGCGGCGGTGGTTGACCATCCGCAACAGTCCGCGACGTCCATGGTGATCCTTCGCATGGGTCTGGAAGTGTCCGGTGAGGCTGTTGATGCGCTCGGTGAGCAGCGCGATTTGCACCGGAGTGGATCCGGTGTCCTTGTCGTGCTGCCCGTGTGTCCGAACCGGCGTCGTCTTGTCGTACATCTGTTCGTGTTCCCTAATCGTTGTGAGCACAGTAAGTTAGAGGCTCATCGCGCCCCTGTAAAGGCCTCATGACGAACGCCCCGACCGACCTCGTCGGCCAGACGTTGGGCCCCTTTCGGATCGAACAACTGCTGGGTCAAGGCGGTTTCGCCTGGGTCTTTGCCGCCCGGGAGGCCGACGGCACCCCCGTCGCGGTGAAGGTCCTGAAGCCCCGCTACGCCAACGACCCCCAGTTCGCCCCGCGCTTCCGCAATGAAGTGAAGACCGCGTCCCGGCTCGAGCACCCCAACATCATCCGCATTCGGTCGGTGGGAGAGTCCGGGGGCCACTCGTACTTCTCCATGGAC
>DATBCM010000053.1:0-3520 GCA_036270455.1 Gemmatimonadales bacterium
TCACCGCCAAGGAGCCCAAGCAGTCCTTCGGCGTCATCCTCCTCAACCTGTGGCCGCTCCTGCTCTTCGCCGCGGTGATGATCTATCTCATCCGGCAGATGCAGCAGGGCGGGAACCGCGCCTTCGCGTTCGGAAAGTCGAAGGCCAAACTCCTGGCCGGGGACACGCCGAAGATCACCTTCGCCGACGTGGCGGGGTGCGACGAGGCGAAGCAGGAGCTCGAGGAGATCATCGACTTCCTGAAAGATCCGCAGCGCTTCCAGCGTCTGGGCGGCCGCCTGCCCAAGGGCGCCCTGCTCGTGGGGCCGCCGGGAACGGGGAAGACCCTGCTCGCCAAGGCCGTGGCCGGTGAAGCAGGTCGTCCCTTCTTCTCGATGTCCGGCTCGGACTTCGTCGAAATGTTCGTCGGCGTGGGTGCCAGCCGCGTGCGCGATCTCTTCGAGCAGGGCAAGGCCCATGCGCCCTGCATCATCTTCATCGACGAAATCGACGCGGTCGGCCGCCATCGTG
Organism: Gemmatimonadales bacterium; assembly: GCA_036270455.1. Taxonomy (GTDB): domain Bacteria; phylum Gemmatimonadota; class Gemmatimonadetes; order Gemmatimonadales; family GWC2-71-9; genus 40CM-2-70-7. The sequence goes on from DATBCM010000053.1 coordinate 511, forward strand.
GCGCCGGCCTCGGGGGCGGGCACGACGAGCGCGAGCAGACGCTGAACCAGCTGCTGGTCGAGATGGACGGGTTCGAGTCGAATGACGGCGTGATTCTGCTCGCCGCGACGAACCGTCCCGACATCCTCGATCCCGCACTCCTCCGGCCCGGCCGTTTCGACCGGCAGATCGTGGTCGACATGCCGGACGTGAAGGGCCGCGAGCAGATCCTCCGGGTGCACACCCGGAAAATCCCGCTGCAGCCCAACGTGGACCTCGAAAAGATCGCCCGCGGCACGCCGGGTCTCTCGGGGGCGGAGCTGTCGAACGTGGTGAACGAAGCCGCGCTGCTCGCCGCCCGCCGCAACAAGCAGCAGGTCGAGAACCTGGACCTGGAAGACGCCAAGGACAAAGTGATGCTGGGCCTCGAGCGGAGGTCCATGGTGGTGACCGAGGAGGAGCGGAAGCTCACGGCGTATCACGAAGCGGGCCACGCGCTCGTCTCGCTCCACGTGCCAAGCACCGATCCGCTCCACAAGGTGACCATCATCCCGCGCGGTCGCGCGCTGGGCGTGACGCACTGGCTGCCGGAAGAGGACCGCCACAACTACACCAAGGAATACATCCACTCGCGTCTCGCGACCGCCTACGGCGGCCGCGTGGCCGAGGAACTGGTGTTCGGAGCGGAGAAAGTGACGACCGGCGCCGCGCAGGACATCCAGCAGGCGACCGATCTGGCCCGCCGGATGGTCACGCACTTCGGCATGAGTGACGTGGTCGGTCCCATCGCCGTCGGCGATCGTGAGTCGGAAATCTTCCTGGGCCGCGAAGTGATGCAGCGCCACGAAATCTCCAACAAGACCGCGGAGCTGGTCGATCAGGAGCTGAAGCGGATTTTGGGGGACGCGTTCGAGAAGGCGCGGACGATTCTGACCGAGCACCGCGATCAGCTCGACCGCCTGGCGATGGCGCTGGTCGAGCGCGAGACCCTGGACCGCAACGAGGTGGATCTCGTGGTGGCGGGCCAGTCCCTGCCGCCCGTCATTCGGCCGCCGGCTTCGGGCAGTCCCTCTCCCGTCACGCCGCCCCGTCCCGCGCCGGTGCCCTCGCGCGGAGTCCTCGGCTCCCCACCGCCCGAGCCCGCCGGAGCGTGAGGCTCACCGCGCTCGCCGCGCACACGCCTGAGGCGGTGCGCGCGGCGCTCGCGGGACGCGGGTGGGAGAGTCAGCCCGCCTGGTTCGCCGCCACCGGCGTCCAGCCGGTCACCATTCTCATCGAAGGCATCGGAGAGCCGGAGCGTGAAGCCCTGGTACACTGGGGCGCGCGCGCCGGCGCCGATGTGCTCACCGGCGAGGGGTGGGCGCTAGTTTCCACCGCCGCCAGCCGGCTGGCGGTACTCGCGCGCCCCGACCGCGCCCCTGCGGACCTGGCCCCCCTCACCCCCGAGATCGCCCGGTTCCTGATGACCCATGCCGACCCGCCCCGCCGCTGGGCCGTGGCGGGGGGCGAGACCGCGCTCGACCGGCCGGTGGTCATGGCGATCATCAATGTGACGCCGGACTCCTTCTCCGATGGCGGCCATCACGCGACCACCGACCGGGCGCTGGCGCGTGCCGAGCAGCTGGTGGCCGAGGGCGCGACGATCCTCGACGTTGGCGGGGAGTCGACGCGTCACGGCGCCGGGGTCGTACCGGCGGAGGAGGAGATCGCGCGGGTGGTCCCGGTCATCGCTGGCATCGTCAAGCGGAACCTCGGCGCCGTGTCCGTGGACACCCGGAAGGCCGAAGTCGCACGGCGGGCGCTCGCGGCCGGCGCGGTGATCGTCAACGACGTGTCCGGGCTGTCGTACGACCGGGAGCTGGCGACCGTGACGGCACAGGCGGGGGCGGGGGTCGTGCTGGTGCACATGCGGGGGACGCCGGACACCATGGACTCCCTCGCCACGTACCGGCACGTTGCGGCCGAGGTCGCTGCGCAGCTGGGCGAAACGGCGGACCGGGCGCTGGAGGCGGGGATCGAGCGCGACCGGATCGCCGTCGATCCCGGATTCGGGTTCGCCAAGGACGCCGACCAGAACCTCCGGCTGCTCGATGAACTGGCAACGATTGCGGGCGTCGGCTATCCTGTAGTCGTCGGGCCTTCCCGGAAGCGGTTTTTGGGTCACGTCACCGGGCGGCCCGTGGAGGACCGGGACCGCGCCACCGCGGTCGCGTGCGCCCTGGCCTGGGAACGCGGCGCCCGGATTTTCCGGGTGCATGACGCGGCCCTGACCGTGGAAGCGCTGAAACTCGCCGCCGCCGTGAGGCCGAACGCGTGAACTTCGACGCCTACAGGTTTCTGCTCCCCAAGCTGTGGCCGGACGCGTTCGAGATCCTCGTCGTCGCGTTCGTGATCTACCGGTTCCTGCTGTTCCTCGTCGGCACCCGTGCGATGCAGATCGTGGTGGGACTCGTGATCGTCTCCCTGGTCTATGCCGGTTCGACCGTCGCCCAGCTCACGATGATCAGCGAGATCCTGCGCGTCGTGTTTGCGGTAGCGCCCTTCGCCGCCGTGGTGGTGTTCCAGCCGGAGCTCCGCAACGCGCTCGCCAAGCTCGGGCAGTCGCGCTTCATGCGCGCGTTCGCGCGCGGCGACCGGCAGTCGGTGGCGGAAGAGATCGCCGAGGCGATGGGGCGGCTCTCGCGCGCGGGCACGGGCGCGATCATCGCGGTGGAGGGGGACATCGGTCTCGAGGAGTTCATTTCGTCCGGCGTGCCGATGGAAGCCAAGGTCTCCGCGGACCTGCTCACGACCATCTTCACCCCGTATTCGCCCCTGCACGACGGCGCGGTGCTGATCCGCGGGGACCAGATCATCGGCGCCGGTTGCGTCCTCCCGCTCACTCAGTTCAAGGTCGCCGACAAGTCCCTCGGCACCCGGCACCGCGCGGCGCTCGGGCTCTCCGAAGAGAGCGACGCGACGGTGTTGGTGGTATCCGAAGAGACCTCCACCATTTCCGTCGCCAGCCACGGCATCCTCCACCGGCCCCTCA
>DATBCM010000054.1:0-2317 GCA_036270455.1 Gemmatimonadales bacterium
GAGAGCGGTCAGCCGAGCAAGCGCGTTCCTCGCGCGTGGCCTACGGACCCCATAGGTTCCATTGCGTGAAGATCTACACGAGGACAGGAGACGCCGGAGACACGGGCCTGTTCGGAGGTGGCCGCGTGCCTAAGGACCACCCCCGGGTCGCCGCCTACGGCGAGGTCGACTCCTTGAACGCCGCGGTCGGGTTCGCCTCGTCGCTGGACCCGGCCGCCTGGGAGGCCCCGCTGCTCGAGTCCATTCAACGGGACCTCTTCACGGCGGGCGCCATCCTCGCGACGCCCGATCCCAGGAAGCTCAAGACGCCCCTGGCCCCGGTCACCCCCGACCGGATCACGGCCCTCGAGCGGGCGATCGACCGCCTCGAACAGGGGCTTCCGCCACTCGACCGATTCATTCTCCCCGGGGGGGGCCCGAAGGGTGCGGCCTTCCACGTGGCCCGGACCGCCTGTCGTCGCGCCGAACGGGCGGTGGTAGGTCTGGCCCGGAGCGAGTCGATCCCGGCGGAAGTCCTGATCTACCTGAATCGCCTGTCCGACCTCCTGTTCGTTCTGGCCCGCTCGGCCAACCAGGCCGCGGGGCACCCCGAGCTCCAGTGGTAACGGTCCGGGTTACGCTCTCCGGTGAGCCGGTGACCGGGGAGGGGCGCGATGCGTCGTACGACGTGCTGGTCGGCCGGGGCTTGCTCAAGGACCTCACGACTCTCCTCTCGCGACACGCGCCCGCCCAGCGCTACGTGGTCATTACCGACGACCAGATCGAACGGACGTACGCCCGGCGGGCGGCCACCGACCTCAGCGCCCCGCTGCTCAGCTTCGCGGCTGGTGAAGGCCGGAAAACGCGGGAAACCTGGGCCGATCTGACGGACCGCCTCCTCGCGCACCACGTCGGCCGTGATGCGTGCATCGTGGCCGTTGGGGGCGGCGTGGTGGGCGACGTCGCGGGGTTCGTCGCCGCGACGTACCTCCGCGGCATTCCGTGCGTGCACGTGCCGACGACGCTCCTCGCGATGATCGACGCCTCGATTGGTGGGAAGACGGGCGTCAACACGCCGGCCGGAAAGAACCTGGTCGGGGCTTTCCATCAGCCGCGCCTCGTCGTCGCCGACATCGACACCCTGGACTCCCTTCCGGCTCCGCAGTACGCGGCAGGGTTGGCGGAAGCCGTGAAACATGGCGTCATCGCCGACGCGGACTATTTCACCTTTCTCGAGCGCGAGACCGACGCGGTGACGGCCCGGAAGGGTCCCCCGCTCGAGCGGCTCGTCGCGCGTTCGGTGGAGATCAAGGCGGGCATCGTCGCGGCCGACGAACGCGAGGCCGGCATCCGCGCAGCGCTGAATTTCGGACACACGGTGGGTCACGCCGTCGAAGCGACGAGCGGTTACTCGCTCCTGCATGGCGAAGCGGTCGCGATCGGCATGGCGTACGAGGCCCGGCTGGCCGAGATCCTGGGGATCGGTGAGCCCGGCATCGGTGAACGGCTCACCGGAGTGCTCGGCACCTATCGTCTGCCGGTCACGAGACCGAGCGCGGCGTCGGTCGATCAACTCATTTCGAAAATGCGGAACGACAAGAAGTCGCGAGCCGGCGATCTTCGCTTCGCCCTTCCGCGTGCGATCGGCGCCATGCACGGCGGCGTTGCGAGTGGGTGGACCGTTGCTGCTCCGGAGGGTGTGGTGCGCGAGCTGTTGGCGGTCAAACAGTAATCACATATCCCTCAACCACTTCCCACACGATTTCCACCTCTCCACACCGCCGTTTTCGGCGCATTGAAATGCTTTCTCCACAGCCACTGTTGATAGTGGACAAACCTCGCATTGAGCTGTAGACCAACGACTTGTAGTGTGGAAAACTGCGGGAATTTGCACCATTCTGGGTCAAGTCCTATATTGGCCAGCGTTTCCAGATGGCTCCGGACGCGTGTTTGGTGCACCGTCCGCCTCAAAAACATCACAGCCGAAGATGGGAGTGCCGTGCATGGCCCGGTCGTCCACAGGCAAGGCAAAGGCGTTCTTTCGTTCCACTCCATCTGGCGCCTTCGATCAGTACCTCCAGGACATCCAAAAACTCCCGCTGATCAAAGACCCCGAAGAAGAGCGCCGGCTGGCGCGCCGCGTCCAGAAGGGGGATTAACGCGCCGCCGAGCGACTGGTGACGGCGAATCTCCGGTTCGTCATCTCCTACGTCAAGAAATACCAGGGCCACGGTCTCGACCTCTCCGAGCTGGTCGCCATCGGCAACGAGGGGCTCCTCAAGGCCGTGAAGAAGTTAGACCCCGATCAAGGCGTGAAATTCATCTCGTACGCGGTGTG
>DATBCM010000055.1:0-3502 GCA_036270455.1 Gemmatimonadales bacterium
ACCATCACTAACCCGACCGCCGCGAGCCAGGCGACGATGACTCCCTGGCCGATATACATGATCTGAGAAGTCTCGGAAAAGAGAACCGCCACGGCGACGTTGATCAGTCCCGTGGCGGTTCCTGTATCCGCCAGCCACCGCGGGAACCGCCGGCCAGCCCGGATCCCCCGCCCCGCCACCACCAGCGCCACCCCCATCGCGAACGTCGCCAGCCGCTCGGCCGCGAGCCCAAAGGGATGCATCCCCGCGTAGAGCACCTGCGCACTCAAATCCATGGGCGTCCGGGCGAGCGTCCACCCGGTTCCCGCCATCAACAGGACGTTCAGGGCCAAGATCCCGAACCCGAACGTCGCCAGCATCGCCGCGGTGCGCAGGAGCGACGCCCCGGGCGTGTCGAGGTGACGGGCCACGAGCCCCAGAATCCCAGCCTGCATCAAGGGGAACGCGAACAGGAGCGTCCAGTGCATCAGCCGCCAATCCGGGGTATGCGCGATCGTCGCTAGCTGAGTGGCGGCGTCGCCGGACAGGAACGGATGGTTGAGGCCGGCGGCACCAAAGGCCAGCGCGCCGGCGAGCAGCGCGATGGCGGACCAACGCAAAGGTCTCACAATGCCCAATCTAGCAGCCACCGGAGCGGCGGGTATATTGGCCGAAACGCCCGAGGGAGCCGCCGTGAACAGCCGGTTTAATCAGGTGCTGCGCGAAGGGTTCGTGGGAGGATGCATCGGAGCGGCGGCCGTCGCCATCTGGTTCCTCCTCGTCGACACCATCGGCGGACGCCCGTTCTTTACGCCCGCCATGCTCGGCAGCGCCGTGTTCTGGGGCATGCATGACCCCGCCAACGTCGTCATCGAGTTCTCGCGGATCGTGGGCTACACCATGATCCACGTCAGTGCCTTCGTAGTGGTCGGCGTCATCGCTGCGTGGCTGGTGATGAAGGCCGAAGAAGTGCCCCACGCCATCTTCCTCGTGATCGTCCTGGCCTGCTTCTTCGAGTTCGGCTTCTACATCCTGCTCGCGGTCCTGGCCCCGCCCCTGCTAGGCGCCCTGACCTGGTGGAGTGTGGCGGCGGGCAACGGTATCGCGGCGTTGGGGATGGGCGGCTACTTGTGGCGCATGCACCCGGCGCTCGCCGAGAATCTCAGGCGGCATCCTTTGGGGGAGACGGCGGACGGGGAGTAATCCGCGGAGCGGTCGCGTACGCTTCCTGGGGGACGGCCCGCTCGGCGTCCCCCGTTTCGTCTCGGGCCGCCCAGCGGAACCAGATCACCGTCATCGCTCCCCAGAACCAGAGCGTCCCCGGCACCCACATCATCAGGCCCCCGTACTGCTGGTCCGCCATCGGAGACAGCCCCCAGACGCGGAGCGGCGCGTCCACGTAGAACTGATAGATGGGTGAATCCGCCAGTGTGATCATCGCCCCCACCAGGGACATCGGCAGGCCCAGGATGAACAGATAGACCATCTGGATGGGATAGGACGCCCGCGGCAGCTCCGGCACCGGTGAGAGCACGGGCCACCACATCACCACGCTCGTCGCGATGAAAATCAGGTGCTGCGCGATGTGGAGGTTGTGGTGCCGCATGGCCGGCTCGTAGAACCGGGGAAAGTGCCAGAAGACGATCGTGGCGGAGAAGATGATCCCGGCCAGGAGGGGCCGTGTGATCGCCCGGGCCAGGGCCATCACCCACCGCGGCTTCAAGAGGGGCCGCACCACCCAGGCCGGCGTCCCGAACAATAGGAGTGGCGGGAACACCAGGGTGAGCACCAGGTGCTGCAGCATGTGGGCGCTGAACAGGTAGGTGTCCGACAGGTCGTGCAGGGGTCCGTTCAGCGAGAAAAACAGCACCAGAACCGAAGCCCAGAATGAAACCTGGCGCCAGAATGAGCTCCGAGTCCCTCCCCAAAAGAGATAGAGCCCGCCGAACAGCGCGAGCCCGATCACCACCGAAGGATGAACGTCCCAATGATCCCAGGGAGGAGGCGTCACTTCACTACGAACACCTTGAAGAGGAACATGAGCGCCATCGCCATGCCGAAGGCCAGGAGGAGCGGGCCGCCGAAGATCATGGTGAAGAACCGGTTGTCCATCTTCAGGTGCATGTAGAACATCACCACGATGGCGAACTTGATCGCGGACAGGATCAGGAGCGCCGGGACCAGAATGACGTGGAAGGCCGGGACGTAGAAGACGCCGACCTCGAGCACCGTCAGCATGAGGAGCACCGCAGCGACCCGGAGGTAGACCCCGGCAGTGGGGTGCCCGTGTTCGGAGGCGTGGGTCTCAGACATGGGGGTAGACCGGTTGGATGAGGTACACGACGGTGAAGATGATGATCCAGATCACGTCCACGAAGTGCCAATAGAGGCCGGTAATCTCGACCGTCATCGCGTTCTTGGCCGTCAGCTTGCCCTGCATGGCCCGCACCCAGAGGGTGAGGAGCCACAGCACGCCCACCGCCACGTGCGCACCGTGCGTGCCGGTCAGCACGAAGAAGGTCGTGCCGAACATGTTCTTCTGGAGCGTCAGGCCATGCTCCACGAAGTGGCTGAATTCCCAGACCTGCCCGCCGAGAAAGATCAGGCCGCCGATCGCGGTGCCCATCAGCCAGACCTTGGCCCATTTCATGTCGTTCCGCTGCACCGCCGCCAGCGCCAGCACCATCCAGAGCGACGACATCAGGAGGTCGAACGTCGAGAACGACGTGAACGGGATGTTGAGGATCTCCGACGGGTACGGGCCCTCGAGGCTCCGGTGGCTGTAGATCAGGTACGTCGAAATCAGCGTCGCGAAGAGCAGGCACTCCGAGCCGATGAAAGCCCAGAACGCCATCTTCCGGCTGTCCAACCCCATCGAGGTATGGTGTCCGGCGCTCTCGGTCCCTGCCGCGTGACTCATCTCAAACCTCGAAGGGCTCGAAGCCCCACTTGAAGATTCCCACGAGCATCACCGCGGCCGCGACGAACGCCAGCCACAGCTGTCCGGAGATCAGGGACGTCGCGAGGAGCGGAAGCCCGAGGGCCGAGACCATGGGCCACCACGAGCCGTCGGGCACGTGGATATGGCCGGTCGGGGCCCGCTGGGCCACCGATTCCGGCTCGTTCCACAGGGGCAGGCGCGAGTGCACCGTCGGGATCTGCGCGAAGTTGTAGACCGCAGGGGGGCTGGATGTCGCCCATTCGAGCGTCGCGCCCTCCCACGGGTTGTCCCCCGCGACTTTGCCCTTGGTCCTGGTGCGGATCACGTTCCAGATGAAGAGCAGCATCGAGAATGCGATCAGGAAGGCGCCAAGCGTCGAGACCAGATTCATGGTCGAGACGCCGAGGTCGGGTGAGTAGGTGTAGACGCGCCGTGGCATGCCCAGGAGACCGATGAAGTGCATTGGGAAGAACGCGACGTTCATTCCGATCAGCATGAGCCAGAAGTGCCACTTGCCCAGCGTCTCCGACAGCACGCGCCCCGTCATCTTCGGCCACCAGTAGTACATGCCGGCGAACAGCC
>DATBCM010000056.1:0-2046 GCA_036270455.1 Gemmatimonadales bacterium
AAGGTGAGCCCGCCCGCGACCGCCACCGGGCTTGTCTTGTCCACCGTGGTCCCGTCCCCGAGCGCGCCGAAGAAGTTGCCGCCCCAGCAGTACGCCGCGCCCCCGGGCGTGACGCCGCAGGTATAACCGTTGTCGGCGCTCACCGCGGCGAAGCTGAGCCCGCCCGAGACCGCCACCGGACTGGTCCGGGTGGTCGTGGTCCCGTCGCCGAGCTCGCCGGCACCGTTGCCGCCCCAGCAGTACGCCGCGCCCGCGGACGTGACGCCGCAGGTGTAACCGTTCCCGGCGCTCACCCTCACCCGTGCGACCGGGAGCCGGAGGGCGGGACCAGCCACCGTCTGGCCGCCGCCGCACGCCGCGAGCACCACGGCCGCCAGGACCGGCGCTCCACCCCACGCCCGATTAGCGTGCCAGCGCGGGTTCGGCCGATGCCACGCCGAGGATTGACGGTGCGCCGCGACTTCTTTACTATCCAAAGTACTTCGCCATGCCGCGGACGCCCTGACCGGAGGCGCTATGACTCGTCGCTGGTTTCACCCCTGGGGCTGGATCTATCGCCCGGTTTCCTGGCAGGGCTTCGGCCTGACGCTCCTCACCCTGCTCTTCTGCGTCCAAACCTTCGTCGCCGTTGACCGGCACTCCCATTCGGTCAGCGACACGTTGTATGGCGTCTTCCCATTCGTCGTGCCCGCGCTGATGCTCCTGAACTGGGCCGCGTCGAAGACGAGCGCGCGAGCCGCCTAGCGACATCCGCGTCATCGGCGACGCGCGGCGCTGCTTGCGATGCGGGCCCTCACGAGCTTCCGCACGAGCACGGCCGGGAGTGGATGGTCCGGCGGAAACCGGATGGTGCCCTTGCTGGTGGCGTAGGCTTTGAGTTCGTCCTTGTGGGCCTCGACCACGGCACCTGGATAGAAGGCGCAGTGGTTCGCGCCGGCGCCAAACCACACCAGCATTCGTCCGTCGAGCCGGAAGGCGGGGAGTTGGTAGCTGATGCATTCTTCGGCGCGTGGGGCCGCGGCCCGAATGGCCTTTCGCAGCCGTTCGAGCGCCGCTCGCTTGTCCTTGCTTAACCCCGCGAGGTAGCCGTCAATCGTCTTGGGCTTCGCCTTCGTCTTGGTCGTCGATCGCATCGCCGCTCCTCCTCAGCTGTGACCCCACGCGCGTCTGATCGTGTAGCGGTGCAGCGCCTGGCGAGGTGCAACGCCCGCTCAATCGGCCCACGCCTCCAACGGTCGATCGCTCCGGCGTTCAGATCCGAAGCGCAGGATGTGGCCATCGGGATCCTCCACGTGCATCTCAAGCGCCCAGGGATAATTGCGTGGCGCATGCCGCACCTTCGCCCCGCGCGCCTGGTACTCTTCATAGAGTAGCTGGGCATCCTCCACACCAACCCACGCCCATGTACCGCGACACCCCTGACCATCGCGACACAGGTAGATCCCGGCCGCGTCGCGCCGCACCGCGGTGAAGTCATCGTTACCCCACTCCGCGTTCCGAAAGCCCAGCACGTCCACGTAATACCGGAGACTGGCGTTCATGTCCGAGACGCGCAGGATGGGCGCCGCGTTTTCGAATCTGGTCCTGGGAACGTTCTCTGTCATAGCCATGCCCCAGAGGGATGGCGAACCGGGAGGAGGCACCAAGCCGACTCCTCAGTCCCACCAAAGAAGTACAGGTGCTGCTGACCACGATCGCGATATGGGTCGAAGCCTCCGCGACGCGCTTCGCGCGCTCATGGCGCTCATGGCCCAAGTGACACGCGGGGTGCCTGGGGACTCCTTAGCCAGCGGCGATGGTCAGGGCGTCGCATACCTCCTGCGTTGATCGCACGCGCCCGATTCGCGGGAAAATCGTTTGACAGGCGAACGCATGGGCTTCCGCCGTCAGGGCTGCCATGGCGTCCTCGACGAAGACGAGCTCATAGTTGCGCTCGAACGCATCGCGCGCGGTCGACTCGACCCCGAAGTTCGTCGCGATCCCGCCCAACACGATCGTGCGTATCCCCCGGCGACGCAGGTGAAGATCGAGGGCGGTGCCGTAGAA
>DATBCM010000057.1:0-6504 GCA_036270455.1 Gemmatimonadales bacterium
AGACTCCACGTCGTCCCCTCCGCGGGCTCCCCCTCCCCGCTGACCAGGAGCGCGTCGTCGGCACCCGACGCCTGAGCTTCCTTGCAGGCCCGGGCAAACTGTTCCCGGTCTCCGGTCTTGTGTGGATAGGGGCGAAAGCCGGGAATGGCGCGCACGCTGATGGGCCGCGGGCTCTCGTGCAAGCGGGACGACACATGCAATCCGGCGTCATCCGCCTCCACCCGAACCACCCCATCCTGCACGCTGTCCGCCTCCCGGGCCGCGTCTTCGAGCGAAAGTCCGGCCGGGAGACCGAGGGCCGCGAGGGAGGCGGCGAAGCGCGCGGCATGGTGGTGGAAGAGCGGAATCCGGCCGCGACGCACGCGCATGGTCTCGATCAGGACGCTCATCACTCCCGCCCGAACGCCGCGCGCACCGCGGCGGCCTTTCGAAGGGATTCCTTCCACTCGCGCTCGGGGACCGAGTCCGCCACGATCCCGGCCCCGGCCTGGACCACGACCTGGCCCTGCGACACCACCGCCGACCGGATCACGATGTTGAGCTGCAGGTCATGCCCCCCGATCCATCCCAGCGCTCCGGTATAGGCGCCGCGGGCGACAGGCTCCAGATCGCCAATGATCTCCATCGCCCGGATCTTCGGACACCCGGTGATGGTGCCGCCCGGAAAGAGGCTCGCGACGACGTCCGCGTGATCCACGCCCGGACGCTCGGTGCCCCGGACTTCGGACACCAGGTGAAACACGTGGGAGTACTCCTCCACCGCTTCGCGCTCCGCCACCTCGACGGTGCCGTACGCCGCCAGCCTCCCGACGTCGTTCCGCGCCAGGTCCACCAGCATCAAGTGCTCGGCACGCTCTTTCTCGTCGAGCTGAAGCTCCTCGCGCATCGCCCGGTCGGCCCCGGCGTTTCCGGTCTTTCTCCGCGTGCCGGCAATGGGACGGGTTCGCAGCCGGCCACCCGCCGAGCGTTCGACGAGGAGCTCGGGATAGCCGCAGACGAGCTGCCAGTCCCCGAAGTCGGCGTAGCCCATCCAGGGGGACGGATTGATGTCACGGAGACGGAGATAGAGCTGCCAGGGGTCGGGGGCCGGGGACCAGCGCTCGGCAACAGAGAGATTCACCTGATAGATATCACCGGCAGCGATGAGCTCCTGAGCCCGGAGCACGGCCGATTCGAACGATGATTGGGTGAACGATTGCCAAGAAGCGCCAGTTACGCCTGCCTTCAGGGTATCGGCGCGACTCGAAACAACACGCTCAAGCAACTCCCTGCCCCCTGACCCCTGGCCCCTGACGACTTGGCCTCGAGCATCAAGGATCAGGAGATTCTCCGGCTCAAACAGGTCCACCAGCGGCTGCGGCACGGCGGGAGTGCGTCGCGGCACACCGGGGGGCAGACCGAACTCGTAGGCGATGGTCCAGTAAAGCGGGGTGTTGCCCGGTGGCGTCAGCACCGCCGGATCGGCGGGATCGTCCCACGAGAGCCGGCGGCGGCTTCGGGCACCCCAGGCGAGATGCGTGGAGCCCCCGCCCGCGGGTCCCTCGAGCAGGACGAAGGGCCGCGGGAGATCGTTCACCCGGCGTGCAGCCAGTCCCGGTAGGCGCCCTTCAATAATTGCTGGAAGTGATGGACACCCGACTCGAAGGTGACGGAGAATCGGCCGCGGTCGTAGGCGCGCGAAGAGAGACCCTCCTGTACCCGCTGGCAGATCTCGATGTCCTCCTGCTGCACCTTGTCCGAGTAATCGTGGTCATCGGCGATAAGTTTCTGAGCCGTGGCGCCCTCTACACTCGTGTAGTAATAGCGGAACTCCACCCGGCACCGGTCCGGCGCGACGGGGATCACGACGTTGGTCTGGAGGCGTCCGGGCAGGATGTTGAGCATGAAGTTCGGGAAGACGCAGTAGTACAGGGCCTCGCCCTTGGTTACGCCGTACACGTTGTCGCTCCCCGACAAGGGGCCCACCTGGAGTGAGTACCAGTCGTACGTCTCGGTGACGTAGCTCTGATAGTCATAGAGCTTCACCAGCTCCGGGTGCACGTAGGGGACGTGATAGCCTTCGAGGAAGTTGTCGACGTACACCTTCCAGTTGCACGCGACCTCATAGTCGGCGCGCCGGCCGAACTTGAGCGCGCCCAGGTCGGTGGGCAGAATCCGCTCCTTCGCACCCTGGAAATAGTCCCCCACCGGACGCGGCCGCTCCGCCAGATTGACGAAGATCAGCCCTTCCCAGGTGTCGAGCCGCACCGGAATGAGTCCGTAGTCCTTCTTGTCGAAGAGCTCCACCCGGTTGAAATGCGGCACGCCCCGGAGCATCCCGTCCAGTTGATAGGTCCAGCCGTGATAGCCGCACTGGAGCATCTCGCCGTTCCCGTCCTTCATGGCGAGCGGGCCACCGCGGTGACGGCACACGTTGAAGAAGCCGCGGAGAACGCCGTCTTTCCCGCGCACTACGATGACCGGATTGCCGGCGACGGTGGAGATGAGATGGTCACCGGTATTCGGGACCTGACAGACATGACCGACGTGCTGCCACGTGGTGCCGAAGACCGCCTCGCGGTCGAGCCCATGGAACCGGGGCTCCACGTACCACGCGGAGGGGATGGTCTCGGAGCGCTCGAGCGGCTTGGTCTCGAGGTCGCCGTTCAGGTCGGAAAAAACGGCGCGGTCGAGACGGGGAATCACAGGTTGACGTTCCGCAGAGCACCCTCGGCGTAGCGAGGGCCGGCCGTGGCGCCGGCTGGCGCTGCCTCAGCGATTTCCGCGAGGTCGGCCGCCGTAAGCCGTACGCCCATGGCACCGGCGTTTTCCTCGAGGTACTTCCGGCGTTTGGTGCCGGGGATCGGCACGATGGTGTCACCCTGCGCCAGCACCCAGGCGAGCGCCAGCTGAGCGGGCGTGCACCCCTTCGCGGCCGCGATGGCTTCGACGCGACGCACCAACTCCAGGTTCTTCTCGAAGTTCTCTCCCTGGAAGCGCGGGTGATGGCGACGGTAGTCGTCTTCGGGCAGGTCCTCGAGCTTCGTGAATCGCCCCGTGAGGAATCCCCGGCCCAGCGGGCTGTACGCGACGAATCCAACGCCCAGCTCCCGGCAGACGGCGAGCAGCTCGTCCTCGGGGTCGCGGGACCAGAGCGAATACTCCGTCTGGAGGGCGGCGATGGGGTGAACTTTGCACGCCCGGCGCACCGTGGCCGGCGCCGCCTCCGAGAGCCCCAGGTAGCGGACCTTTCCCGCGCGTACGAGGTCCGCCATGGCGCCGACGGTGTCCTCGATGGGCGTGTTCCGGTCGACGCGGTGCTGGTAGTAGAGATCGATGTGGTCGACGCCGAGCCGCTTGAGAGACGCGTCGCAGGCGGAGCGCACGTAGTCGGGCTTGCCGTTCACGCCCTTCCAGGCGCCCGTGGCATCCCGGACATTCCCGAACTTCGTGGCGAGCACGACCCGCTGGCGCCGGCCCTTCAGGGCCCGGCCGACCAGCTCTTCGTTGGTATTGGGGCCGTAGACGTCCGCGGTGTCGAGGAAGTCGATCCCCAACTCGAGGGCGCGGTCGATGGTCGCCAGTGACTCGGCATCATCCCGGCCGGAGTAGAAGTCCGACATGCCCATGCATCCCAGCCCCTGGGCGGAGACGGTGAGACCGCTGGTTCCGAGCTTTCGTCGTTCCATGCGTGAGTATATTCCGTTCATCCCGCCGTCACAACACATGCCCTGAGGAATCCATGCGGATCGCCCGCTTTCTCGTGAGTGCCTCCCTCCTGGTGGCCCCCGCCCTGCCGGCACAATCCAACGCCGAGCTGATGGCGAACGACCATTACACGAGGTCACACGACTACGACTTGATTCACCAGCGCATCACGGTGTCGGGCTTCAACTGGGACTCGACGTCGTTCAATGGCTCGGTCGTCACGACGCTGGTCGCGCTCCGGCCCGCCTTCGATTCGATCATCCTCGACGAGGGGGCCCTCCTCGAGAACCGGAGCGTGGTGGACCGGGCGGGGCACGCGCTCCGGACCAGCCGGCACGGAGACACCCTGGTGGTGTTTCCCACTGCTCCCGCCGCATTCGGGGACACGCTGGTCTTCACGGTGACCTACCGCGGCAAGATCAAGAACGGCTCGGGCCTGACGTTCATCACGACGGACGGCATGGCGCACCGGCCGCGGCAGATCTGGAGTCAGGGCGAGGACCATGACAACCACTACTGGTTCCCCACCTACGATTTCCCGAACGACAAGATGACCTGGGAGCTCAGCGCCACGGTCGACGGCGGCGACATGGCCGTGTCCAATGGCCGGCTCGTTTCGGATGTCAAGCAGGGAGCGTCGCACACCCTGACGTGGAATCAGGACCGCCCCTCCGCCACGTATCTCGTGTCGCTGGTCGTCGCTCCGCTCGCCAAGATCCACGACGCGTGGGAGGGCATCCCGGTCGACTACTACACCTACCACGCGGACAGCGCGAACGCCTGGCGGCTTTTCCATGAGACGCCCGACATGATCGGCGTCTACTCGCAGCTGACGGGCGTGAAGTACCCCTGGGCCAAGTACGCGCAGACCACGGTCGCCGACTTCTTCGGCGGGATGGAGAACGTCAGCGCGACCACTCTGGTGGACTGGCTCCCGGACGCCCGCGCGTACGCGGACCGTCCCTGGTACTCCTACATCCTGATCCCGCATGAGCTCGCGCATCAGTGGTTCGGCGACTATGTGACCACGAACAACTGGGCCAACATGTGGCTCAACGAGGGCTTCGCGGAGTTCATGCCGGGCCAGTACTGGGGCACCCGCCAGGGGGCGCACGCCGAGCAGGACTACTACCTCGACGAGTACCGGCAGTACCTCGGAATCGAGGGCGACCGCTCGATGCCGCTCGCATCGTCGGGGTCGAACAACATCTATCCCAAGGGCGCGCTGGTCCTGGAGATGCTGAAGCACTACCTGGGGGAACAACGGTTCTGGGCGTCGATCCACACGTACCTCACGACCCACGCGCTGAGTGGTGCCACTTCGGACGACCTCCGTCAGGCCGTACTCGCCACCACCGGCGAAAACCTCGATTGGTTCTGGAGCGAGTGGGTCTATCAGGCGGGATATCCGCAGTTCACAGTCACCCCGGCGTACGACACCGCGGGCCACGCGCTCGTGCTGGACATCAAGCAGACGCAAACCGACTCGCTGAAGGCCGACAGCACCGGGCTCAAGTACACGGTCCAGCAAGCGTTCCGGATGCCGGCCACCATCCGCGTCGGCACGGCGAACGGCGACGTGGTCCAGCGGGTCTGGCTCGATGGGCGCGCGCAGAAGGTGTCGATTCCCGTCAGCAGTGCACCGACGATGGTGATCTTCGACGACGGGAACGCGGTGCTGAAGCGACTCGACTTCGAGGAGCCCACGGCCTGGCTCGCGACGCAGCTGACCCGGGATCAGGACTTGTGGAATCGCGCGTGGATCATCGAAGCATTGGGCCGGCGTCCCGCCGACGCGGCCGCTGGCGCCGCGCTCGCGAACGCGGCCCAACACGCGGACTACTACCTCACCCGGGTTCAGGCGGCCGAGGCACTGGATACCTTCCCGGCCTCGGTGGCCGGGCCGGCGCTGACGGCGGCGTTGAAGGACACGTCGGCGGCCGTGCGCGGCGCGGCGATCCGGGCGCTGTCACGCGTGGGAGGCGCCGACGTCGCGGCCACGGCGCGTCAGCTCTTCGCGAGCGACCCGAGCTATGACGTGCGCGCCGCGGCGCTCGCGGCCCTGGTCCGGACTGATCCGGCGGGGGCCCACGCAGTCATCGCCCAGGGGCTGTCGACGCCCTCGTACCGGGATGCCATTCAGAGTGCCGCTCTGCGCGCGATCTTCGGCGTGAGCGACACCACCTTCATTCCGAGCGTCGATTCGCTGGTCGCGGTCCAGCAGCTGCCGGTGCACCTGCTGGTGGCACTGGGCGCGAAGGGCAACATCCACGCCCTCGATCTCCTGGCCGGCCATCTCAATGATTCGCGGCGGACGGTGCGTCAGTGGACCCTGCAGGCCTATCGGTTCACGCTCGCGGGCCAGGACAAGGCGTTGGCGGTGACGCAGCTGAAAGCACGGGTTGACGGAATTCGCTTTGACGACACGAAGAAAGCAGCCGACGACTTGCTGAAGGAGCTCCAGAAGTAGCTAGAGCGCGGCGTCCGTATAGAGCTCGAGTCTCCACCCACGCGTGAAGGTCAGCGCGCGCGCCAGATCCACCCGGAAAAGGCCGTCCAGAAAGCTCGCGCCCAGCCCCGCAGAAATGTGGGGCTGGGCCGTGAAAGCGAACCGGCCGGTGCCCGCCCACCCCGCGTCCGAAAACAACGCCAGCCTCGCTCCGGGGATCCCGAACCCCAGCTCCGCGCGCGCCCGCCAGAACGCCGTCCCGTTGGCGGCATCGCCGCCGTAGCCCCGCAGGGTCGTCGGCCCGCCGAGGTACCAGCGGCTTTGGACCGGGACGTTGCCGTCCGACGCGCCGCCCGAGACCTCGACGG
>DATBCM010000058.1:0-8501 GCA_036270455.1 Gemmatimonadales bacterium
CGCCCTGAAGCGCACCGGCGGCCGCTACGGGCTCGTGACCATGTGCATCGGCGTGGGACAAGGCATCGCCGTGATCGTGGAGCGCGTGTAGTGGCCGCGTACGACAAGGTGCTGGTGGAGATCGCGAACGGCATCGCGACCCTCACCCTGCACCGCCCTGACAAGCTCAACGCGCTGGACGTCGAGCTGTGCCAGGATCTGATCGCGGCACTCGAGACCGTCTCGGGCTCGAATCAGGTGCGCGTGATCGTCATGACCGGTGCCGGGCGCGGGTTCTGTGCCGGCGCGGACCTCACGGTCCTGGAGTCGCAGGGCAATCAACTGGTGGAGGGCGGCGTGCGGATCGCGCAACTGATCCGGAATGCGCCGCAGCCGGTGATCGCGGCGGTGAACGGTGCGGCGGCGGGAGGGGGCGCCAACCTGGCCCTCGCCTGCGATTACCGCGTCGCCGCGGATCAGGCGAAGATCGGGCAGGTATTTCACAAGCTGGGACTCGGGGTCGACTGGGGTGGAAGCTTCTTTCTCCCCCGTGCCGTGGGCCTGGCCCGGGCGCTGGAGCTGGTCTGGAGCGCGCGTCTGGTCGGCGCACCGGAGGCCCTGACGCTCGGGCTCTTCCAGGAAGTGGTCCCGGCCGATCGGCTCATGACCCGGGTCCGCGAGCTCGCGATGTTGTGGGCCAGTCAGCCAGTCGAGGCGGTTCGGCGCACCAAGAGGGGGCTGTACGCAAGCGAAGGGCGGACGCTGGCCCAGATGCTCGAGTGGGAAATGACGACGCAACGCGAGCTGTTCGCTACGCCGGACGCGCGGGAGCGCATCGCCCGGTCACTCTAGAAAGGAACGCCCCGATGGTCCGGAAGCTCGGCAATTTCGACGACTGGAAGGACTACTTCCGCTACTGGCAGGGTTCAATCGGCCTGCCGGAGGGCGAGCTCCGCAACTTCACGTTCGACGCGAAGTTCGGCGATCAAGAGGTTCCGCACATCGAGTTCGGGCATTACCGGGGTCAGCGGAAGTGGCCCACGGTCATGCACATCCCCGACCAGCGCATCCGCGATGCCCTGCTCAATCTCATCGTCTACCAGGGGGACACCGAGTTCGCGTCGGTGGAGCAGCAGCGCAACCTGCTCACGCATGCGCCTTCGGACTACGACCTGCTCTCCCTGATGCGGGTGATGACCGAGGAAATGCGGCACGGTTGGCAGATGTCCTATCTCCTCTGCACCCATTTCGGGGACGAGGGCCGGCGCGAAGCGGCCAAGCTCCTCGAGCGCCGCGCCGACGAAGGCGAACGGCTGCTCGGCTCGTTCAACGAGATCGTGAACAACTGGCTGGATTTCTTCACCTACACGCAGTTCATCGACCGGGACGGCAAGTTCCAGCTCAAGATGCTCTCCTACTCGGCCTTCGACCCGCTCTCCCGTTCCATGGGTCCCATGCTGAAGGAGGAGTCGTTCCATCTGGGCACCGGCAACAACGGGTTGCTCCGCATCGTGAAGGCGGGCAAGATGCCTCCCGAGGTGATCCAGCGCTTCTTCTATAAGTGGATCCCCACCGCGTTCGATCTGTTCGGCACGGACCATTCGTCGTCCGCGCACTGGGCCTACGTCTGGGGCCTGAAGGGCCGCTACGACGAGCGCGAGCACCAGCACGAGCCGGACAAGGCGAAGCTCAATGAGCTGTCCCGCGAGCTCTACCGCCAGGAAATCTCGAAGCTGGTAGAGCGCCTCAACATGTTCATCCCGGAGCGGGAGCGGCAGCTCAAGGTGCCGTCCCTCAAGTTCAACCGCCGGATCGGCATGTACGGCAAGCAGTACTGGACCGTGGACGGCGAGCCAATCGATGCCGAGAAGTACCAGGCGTATCTGGCGTCGGTGCTGCCGCGGCTGGAGGACATCCAGCTCGTGAAGGACTTGGAGAAGGAGCCCGACTGGATCGAGCCGAAGAAGGCCGATTCGCCGGCGTGACCGTGACCGCCAAGCCGCTCGTCATCGCGCACCGGGGCGCCTCGGGCGCGGAGTATGAGAACTCTCTCGCCGCCTTCAAGAAGGCCGGAGCGCTGGGCGCGGACGGCATCGAGCTGGACATCCATGCCACCACCGACGGCGCGCTGATCGTGCATCACGATCCGGCGATCAACGGCACCGTGATCGCCCGATCCACTGCGGCGGACCTCGCCAAGCTCAAACTGCCGAATGGCGAACCGGTCCCCACCCTCGCGCAGGCCTTCGTGGCGGCGGGCGAGAAGCTCCGGGTGTACGTCGAAGTGAAGACCCTCCCCCCGCAGTGGGATGGCCAGCTCTTCGCCGCGCTCGACGCGGGTCCGAATCCCGGGGGATATGCCGTGCACGCCTTCGACCACCGGATCATCCAGCGCCTGCGTCGCCAGCGCCCCAAGCTGCCGGCCGGTGTGCTTTCCGCGTCGTATCTGGACGACAACGTCGCGCCGGTCCGTGCCGCGGGCGCCCAGATGCTCTGGCAGGACCAGGCCATGATCGACGCGGCCCTGGTCGAGGAGGTCCAGGACGCCGGGTTCGGCGTGATCGCCTGGACGCCGAACGAGATCTCGGATCTGACCCGGCTGGCGTCGCAGGGCGTGAACGGGCTCTGCACCAACTACCCGGATCGCGCGCGGCGCGTGGTCGACGCGCTCGCGTGACGGCCCCACCCGGCTCCACCGCTCCCGACACGTCCTGGCAGGTCACCGTCGTCGGCGCCGGGACCATGGGCCACGGCATCGCCTACGTCGCCGCGCTCGCCGGCTGCCACGTGACGCTGACCGACGTGAACGGTGCCGCCCTCGACGGTGCGCGCGCCAAGATCGAGTCGCTCCTCGCAGGCGGGTTGAAGCGCGGCAAGCTGACGGAAGACGACCGCGCCGCCGTCCACGAGCGCCTCGCCTTCGAGCCCAGGCTCGCCCCGGCGGTCCGCCACGCGGATGTGGTGATCGAAGCGGTGGTCGAGCAGATGCCGGCCAAGCAGCGGATCTTCGCCGAGGTGGAGCGGGAAGCTCCGGATGGGGCGCTGCTCGCGACCAACACGTCCTCGCTCTCGGTGGGGCAGATTGCCGCCGCGCTGAAGGAACCCTGGCGGCTCCTGGGGATGCATTTCTTCAATCCCGTCCACCTCATGAAACTGGTGGAGATCGTCACCCACGGTCGCACCGGAGCCCCGCAAGTAGAGCGCGCCACGGCGTTGAGCCGCGTCCTGGGAAAGGAGCCGATCCTGGTGAAGGATTCGCCGGGGTTTGCTTCCAGCCGTCTGGGCGTGGTGTTGGGACTCGAGGCGATGCGGATGCTGGAGCAGGGTGTGGCCTCCGCCGGCGACATCGACAAGGCGATGGAGCTCGGATACAACCATCCGATGGGGCCCCTCAGGCTCACCGATCTGGTGGGTCTCGACGTCCGGCTCGCGATCGCGAACTACCTCCACCAGGAGCTCAAGCTCCCCCACTACGCGCCTCCCAAGATTCTGCAGGACAAGGTGGCCAAGGGTGAGCTGGGCACGAAGACCGGCCAGGGGTTCTATCCGTGGACCGACTGACTCGCGTCACCGACGTCCACGTTCACATCCAGCCCTGGCGGGACCTGAAGCCCGCGGTCCAGGACGCGATGCGGAAGGGCAAGGAGGATCACTGGGCCTTCCTCCTGTCGATGATGGACGACCCCAAAGTGCTGCTCGAGGTCATGGACCGGTCGGGCGTCTGGCGCATCGGGATGGTGAATTACACGAGTCCCGACGTGATGGGGTTCACCGACACCACGAACACCTTCATCGCGAAATACGCGCAGACCAACCCTGAGCGCCTGATGCCGTACGGCGGGGTGCACCCGCGCTTCACGAAGGATCCCAAGGGTGACGTGGACCGTCTGGTGGATCTGGGGATCCGATGTCTCAAGATCCATCCCCCGCACCAGCTCATCACGGCCAACGCGTATACCGAGGGACTCGACGCACTCGGCGCCATCTACCGGCGTTGCGAGGAGCGGGGCCTGCCCGTGATGGTCCACACCGGCACCAGCATCTTCCCCGGGGCCCGATCCAAGTATGGGAACCCCATGGAGCTGGACGACGTCGCGATCGACTTTCCGGACCTCAAGATTCTCATGGCGCATGGCGGCCGGCCGCTCTACATGGAAGAGGCGTTCTTCGTCCTCCGGCGTCATAAGAATGTGTGGCTCGACGTCTCCGGGATTCCGCCCGCGAAACTCCTGGAGTACTTTCCGCGTCTCGGGGAGATTTCCCGGAAGACCGTGTGTGGCACCGACTGGCCCAGTCCGGGCGTGAAGGATCTGAAGCAGAACATCGACCACTTTCTGGGCTTGTCCCTCCCGGACGACCAGAAGCGGGCGATTCTCGAAGCCAACCCGCTGGCGCTTTTTCCCGCCGTCCTCCAGCGGACCTGAGCAGCACCCAACCGTTTTTTTCTTCGAGGGAGCGCGCTCCCATGCGTGTTGTACGGGTTTTCCGTCTTCTGGCCCTCCTTGCAGGGGCCGTCCCGGCCGCCCCGGTGGCGGCGCAACAGGTGGTCGGCGCCGTCGCCCTCGACTCCTTCCGGCTGGCGAACGGCCTGCAGGTGATCTACGCCGAACAGCACTCGACGCCGGTGGTCACCGTGGATCTCTGGTACCGGGTGGGCGCCCGGAATGAGCGTCCCAAGCTCTCGGGCTTCGCCCACCTCTTCGAGCACATGATGTTCCAGGGATCGGCGCATGTCGGGAAAGCGGAACACTTCAAGTTCGTCGAGCGCGCCGGCGGAGAGGAAAACGGGTCGACGCACGATGACTATACCAACTACTACGAGACCCTCCCGTCCAATCGCCTGAACCTGGCGCTCTGGCTCGAGGCGGACCGGATGCGGTCACTCGCGGTGACGCAGCAGAACCTCGAGAACCAGCGGCAGGCGGTGGAAGAAGAGAAGCGGCTGCGGGTGGACAATCAGCCGTACGCCGGTGCCTTTCGGGCTTCCCTCATCTGGCCATACGACAGCACGAATTGCTTCGCGTACGCTCACCCCGGCATCGGAGTAATTGAGGATCTGGATTCCGCCAAGCTGGCGGACGTCCGCGCCTTCCACGACACCTACTACGCGCCCAACAACACCACGCTGGTGATCGCGGGGGATTTTCAGCCCACCGAGTTGAAGCGTTTGGTCACGGCGTACTTCTCGGATATTCCCAGCAAGCCGGCGCCGGCAGCCGTCACGTGCAACTTCAAGCTGTCCCCCGGCATCGTCGCGCGCGCCGTCGCGGATTCGCACGCCACCCTGCCGGCCGTGATCCGGGTGTACCGGATCCCCGCGGCCGCGGATGGTGACACCCCCGCCCTCGATCTGCTCAACAGCATACTGGGACAGGGTGAGAGCTCGCGGCTGAACGTGGAGGTCGTCCGCCGGGACACCGCGGCCCTCCAGGCGTCGAGCTTCAGTGTCAACGAGCGCCGGGGCCCCGGCTCGCTCCTGGTGCTGGGGATCGCCAACCGCGGGGTGAGCGCCGGCCGGCTCGATTCCCTGCTCGCGGCCCAGATCGAAACGATCCGGTCGAGCGGCGTGACCGCCGACGAGCTGACCCGCGCCAAGAACCAGTACCGGGCCGGCGTCATCCAGGGACGCGAAACCACCTTCGGAATTGCCGAAGCCATCAACTACTACAGTCTGCTGTTCCCGAGCGTCTCCGACATGAACACCGATCCCCAGCGCTATCTGGCCGTGACCGCCGACGACATCAAGCGCGTGGCCACCAAGTACCTGGATCCGGCCAACGCCACCGTGGTGACCGTGAATCCCGCCGGCAAGCAGCAGTCGGGAGGTGCCCAGTGAACCGCCGTCACGGCCGTCCCCTGCTCCTCGCGGTTGCCTGCCTGACCCTGGCGTCCCTGCCCCTCGCGGCTCAGTCCGGGGATTCCTTTCCCCCGCACCCGCCCGCTCCGGCGAACCTGGGCAAGGTCCGGTTTCCCCCCTTCACCGAGAGCACCCTCCCCAACGGGATGACGCTGCTCGTGGTGGAGAACCACAGTCAGCCCATGCTGTCGGTCTCGCTCTCCTTCAAGGCCGGCTCGACCCGCGACCCCTCCGGCAAGGAGGGCCTGGCCGAGCTGACGGCGCAGATCCTCACCAAGGGGTCCGCCCAGCATACCGGGAATCAGATCGCCGCCCTGATCGAGGGTGTAGGCGGCGGCCTCTCGGCAGCAGCCGGAGCAGACTTCTTCACCGTGTCCACCAACGTCCTCTCCGATCACGCCGACGTGGCCCTCGGGCTCCTGGGCGAGGTGACCCGCACCCCCGCGCTCTCCACGGATGAGCTCGATCTCGCCCGCACGCAGGCGCTCTCGGCCCTTCAGCTCGAGCTGTCGCAACCCAGCTCGATCGCGGGACGGTTTTTCCGTCAGGCCATCTACGGCAAGAACCCGTACGGGCGCGCCACCTCCGAGACGTCCTACAAGTCCATCACCACGGGCGACGTCACCGGCTTTGCCAAGCGGTACCTCGTGCCCTCCGGTGCGCTGCTCGTGATGGCGGGCGACGTCACGCCGGCGCAGGCCCGTGCCTGGGCGACCAAGATCTTCGGGACGTGGCGGGGGGCTCCGCCCCCGACGCCGGCCGCCCCCGCCGCGGGGACGGCTGCCCCGACGGAAATCCTGCTGATCAACCGCCCCGGCTCGGTCCAGGCGAACATCGTCTTGGGGAACACCACCTACGGTCCCCTCGATTCGTCGTTCTACGCGACGCGCCTGGCCATGCAGGTGCTGGGCGGGGGCGCCGACGCCCGGCTCTTCCTGATTCTCCGGGAGGCCAAGGGCTGGACCTATGGGTCGTACGCCTTCATGAACCGGTACCGCGGGCTTGGCTACTGGCAGGCCACGTTCGAGGGACGCACCGCGGTGGCTGATAGCGCGCTCGCCGAAATGCTCCATCAGGTGGACCGCCTTCGGAACGAAACCATTCCCGATTCCGAGCTCGCCGCCGGGAAGGGCTTCCTGGTGGGCTCGTTCCCGCTCACGATCGAGACGTCCGATCAGGTGGCGGGCGCGGTGAGCAACGCCAAGCTGCTGGGGCTCGGCAACAACTACGTCCAGACGTACCGCGAGCGCCTCAACGCGATTACGTCCGCGCAGGCCCGGGCCGCCGCGTCGAAAGCCCTCAAGCGGGATCACCTCACGATCGTCGTGGTGGGCGATGCGCAGGTGCTTTACGACAAACTGAAGCTGCTCGCACCCGTGCGGCTCCTGGATGTGGATGGGAAGCCGATCACGGAATCCGATCTCAATCCCCGGGCCGGGACGCTGCCCATCGATCCCTCGCAGATCGTGGCCCGGCGCGACTCCTTCGTCTTCATGGTCCAGGGACGGGCGTTCGGCACGCAGATCTCGGAGATCCGGAAGAGCGGTGACTCCCTGGTCTACGATGAGGCGCTGTCGATGGGACCGATGGGCAGTCAACACACCGTGGTCCAGTTCGATCCGAAGAGCTTCGGCGTTCGTCAGGTCGATCAGACGGGTCAGGTGGGCGGACAGGCGAGCGCCATTCACCTGCTGTACGTCGCGAACCGCGTGAAGGGGAACGTCTCGGTGCCCCAGCAGACGGGCACGCCCAAGGTGTTCACGGTGGACACGACGGTCGCCGCCGACACGTACGACGACAACGCGCTCACGCTCCTCGTCCCCACCCTGCCGCTCACCTCGGGCAAGTCGTTCCACATCGGCGTGTTCTCGTCCGGCGACGGAGAGACGCGCGTGCTGACCGCCAAGGTCGGCCCGGCCGACACCGTGACGGTGCCCGCTGGCAAGTTCACCGCGTACAAGGTCGACATCTCGGGTGGGCAGGCACCCGTGACCTTCTACGTCAGCAACACGGCCCCCCGGCGCGTCGTGCGGATCGACGTGGTGGGGCAGCCGGTCTCCCTCTTGCTCGCGAAATGACCTTCTCCGGAGAGCACGGCACCATGCGATCAGCCGGATGGCTCGTTGTCGTAGCGCTCGCCGCCTGTGCCGGGGCCCGCGCTCCGCAGTCTCCCTCCCCCGCCCAGAGCGCCGCGGCCCCGGCCGCCACGTCGGCGGCGGCTCAGCAGGATTCGTTCAGCGCCGAGCGGGCCCAATACCCGTCGACCTACAAGCGGCATCCCAATCCTCCGGTCCTGATCAAGAACGCCACGATCATGACGGCCGCGGGCCAGGAGATCGCCAACGGCTCGATCCTGTTCAAGGACGGCCGGATCGTGGCGGTGGGCACGTCGGTGACGGCACCCGCCGACGCGGTGGTCGTGGACGGCACCGGGAAATACGTCACGCCCGGGATCATCGACGTGCACTCGCACATGGGGGTGTACGCGGCACCGGGAACATTCGCCGAGAGTGACGGCAACGAGGCGACGCGTCCCAACACCGCCGACGTCTGGGCCGAGCATTCCTTCTGGCCGCAGGATCCGCAGATCCCGCTGGCGATCGCCGGAGGGGTCACGACCATCGAGGCCTTGCCGGGATCGGCCAACCTGATCGGCGGGCGGAGC
>DATBCM010000059.1:0-4650 GCA_036270455.1 Gemmatimonadales bacterium
GAGCCCGATCCAAAACTGCCCACGTCCCCGTATGGGACCGCCAAGCTCGCTTCCGAGTACTATTTGGCGACGTTTTCCCAGCTGTACGGGCTCGAGGCCGCGGTGCTGCGCTACAGCAACGTGTACGGCCCCCGGCAGAACCCGCACGGCGAGGCGGGCGTCATCGCGATTTTCTCGAGCCGCATCGCGAGCGGAGAACCGATTACCATTTTCGGTGACGGGGCGCAGACGCGGGACATGGTCTACGCGCTGGACGTCGCCGAGGCCAACGTGCGGGCCGCCGGCGTCGCTCTGCCGAAGCTCACTAGTCTCGACGCGCGGGCCTGGAATATCGGCACCGGCATGGAGACGTCAGTGAGTCGTTTGGCGGAGCTGCTGGCGGAAGGCGCCGGAAGGAAAGCGAACATCAAGCGCGCGCCGGCGCGGGCCGGCGAGATTCTCCGTTCGTCGCTGGCGACGGACAAGGCCGCCCGGGAGCTCGGGTGGCGTCCCCGGACTCCGCTGGCGGAGGGCCTGCGGGCCACGATTCGCTTAATAATGGAGGCGTGACGTGTTGCTGCAGCTCGGGCGGGCCGTCCCCACCACGCCGTGGGAGCTGGTACTCACCTCGAGTCGCGAGACCAAGGTCGTCCTCGTGGTGCTCGTCCTCTTCTCTCTCGCGTCCTGGTACATCATCGCGCTCAAGTGGTGGCAGTTCCGGCGGCTCCGCGGTCAGGCGGACCGCTTCATGGTCGAGATCGAAAAAGCCCAGCGGCTGGAGGATGCGCACCACGCGGCCATGCGGCTCCAGCCGTCCCCGTACCGCCGGGTGCTCCTCGAGGGAATCCATTTCTTCTCGGAGCTCAAGCCGGGCGCACTGAAACGGGATCCGACCACGCCGCCCTCGACGCTGACGCCGACGCAGCTCGAAGCCCTGCGCATGATGCTGTCCAAGGAGGTCGCCGCCGAGCGGGACGCGGCCGCGCGCTTCATCCCCTGGCTCGCCACCTTCGGCTCCGTCTCTCCGCTCCTCGGTCTGCTCGGCACCGTGCTCGGCGTGATGGATGTGTTCATCGGGATCGCCGCCGGCGGGTCGGGGAACATCGGCGCGGTCGCGCCGGGCGTGGCCGAAGCGCTCGTCACGACCGTCGCGGGGCTGGCGGTGGCCGTGCCCGCGGTCATGAGCTACAACCTGTTCGTCAGCCGTCTGGGGCTGTTCGCCGGGGAGCTCGAAGGCTTCGCCCAGGAGATCATCGGCACCATGGCCCGGGAAGGGCGGCTCTAGACCATGGCGGGCGGCCTCCTGTCGGGAGGTGGAGGGCTCCGCGGCCGCGGCGAGCTTCCCTTCAACGCGGACATCAATGTCACGTCGCTCGTCGACGTGGCGTTCGTCCTGCTGATCATCTTCATGATCACGGCGCCCATCATGCAGGGCGGGGTGGACGTGCGCCTTCCCCATGCCGCCGCGAAGCCCCTCGAGCCGAACCAGGGGCTCATCGTCACCATCGACAAGTCCGGCGCGATCTTCCTGGACCAGTCCCCCCTCACCTATGCCGAATTCAAAGCCACCTTCGCCGCCTTTGTGCGGAGCAAACACCCGTCCGGCGTGTACCTCCGGGCGGACCAGCAGGTGGCTTATGGAACGGTGGTGCAGGTGCTGGCCGTGATCCGGGAATCGGGAGTCAATGACGTCGGTCTGGTCGCCGAGCCGGAGGCCGTGAGCAAGTGAGCCGCGGGTCCCGCGTGCCGGGAGGTGCCGGCATCGGCCTGATCGGCACGATCGCCGTGCACGGGCTCGCGGTGTCCTTCGTCCTCGTCGCGGCGCGCCATGCACAGGCGGTGACCCCGCCGACCTACGCGGTGCGGCTCGTCGCCGCGCCCGACCCGACGCCCGATCAGCGGAAAGCGCCGGATGTGGTGCAGCGCGAAGCGGCGACCCCGCCGGCCCCGGCGCCGGCGGAGAAGAAACCGGCCCCGGCCCCCAAGCCGGCGCCCACGCCGCCGCCGAACGCGGACACCAAGCGGCGCGAGGCCGCGCCCAAGACGGCGCCGGTGCAGCGGGTCCCCGGTGAAGCGCCGTCCACGGGACACGACGTCGCGACGGTCAGCACCGAAGGGCAGGAGTTTCCGTATCCGGAGTACTTGCAGAACATCGTCTCGCAGGTCCTCCGGCGCTGGCAGCGGCCCGATCAAAGCACGCCGCTCGAGGCCGAGGTGTCGTTCTTCGTTCATAAGGATGGGTCGGTGACGGGACTGCAGTTCACCAAGCGGTCGGGCAACTTCGCCTTCGATCTGGAAGCGGAAGGCGCGGTCGAGTCCGCGGGGCAGACCAAGGCGTTCGGCACCTTGCCGGACGGATGGAATCAGGACGTGCTCTTCGTCCGGTTCTATTTCTCCGGAGTGCGCCAGTGAAGACGGTGAGACGGTTAGATCATGGGACGGTCACATACGGCGTGCTGGCGGTGTTGTTACTAACTGCCTATCCGCCTAACCGCCTAACCGCTCAGGATTCCACCGTCGATCGCGGGGTCCGCATCGGGATCACCTACCGTCCCGGCGTCCGTCCCGGGTTGGTGATACTGCCGGTGACCGCTGGTGCGCTCGATTCCGTGCGGACCATCGTCGCCCGCGACCTCGATTACTCGGACCGGTACGAGGTGATCACGCTCCCCGGGGGCGACTCGCTCGACCCCGGCCCGGCCGGCACCCCCACGGGGCACACCGCCACGCGCCTCGCGGGCCTGAACTATTCGCTCTATCAGGCCCTCGGAGCCGATTTCGCCGTACAGTTCCGGGCCAGCGCCGACTCGGTGGTGTTGCTTCTGCACGACGTTACGGCTGGCGCCGTCCGGAGGTCCTTTGCCGCGCGCCTGCCGGCACCGGGCGATCCCGGGTACCGGATGGCGGTCCATCGCCTCACGGATTTGGTGATCCAGGCCTCCCTCGGCGCGGCCGGGACATCGGCCACCCGGATTCTCTTCGTGAAGGACAAGCATGTGTGGTCGGTGGACCAGGACGGCGCGAACCTCAAGCTCGTATCGTCGGCCACCAAGGAGGCCCTCTCGCCGGCCTGGTCGGCGGACGGCAGGAAGGTCGCGTACATGGAGTTCAACGAGGGACACGGGCAGATCAACCTGCTCGACCTCGCGACCGGAAAGCGTTCCGTGGTGTACGGAAGCACCGGGAAATACTCGGACTTCACGCCCGCGTTCGCGCCGGACGGGAAAACCATCACGTTCAGCCGGGCCACCGAAGAAGGCACCGACTTGTGGAGCGTGAACTTTCGCGATGCGTGCTGTCTACAGCGCTTGACCGTGGGTAGGTTTTCTGACAACTTGTCCCCGACCTACAGTCCGGACGGGCGTCGCATCGCCTTCGTCTCGACCCGCCCGGGTCTGGCGCAGATCTACGTGATGGGCGCCGACGGGACCGATCAACAGTTGTTCGCTCCCTTCGATTATGGTGTTTCCGGGTCCTCCAACGCGCCCGATTGGTCCCCGGATGGGCTTTCGGTTGCGTTTCACCGAGATGTGGGCGGCACCTTGCAGGTCTTCGTGCTGGATGCGCGCAAGGCTACGGTGAAACAGTTGACGTCGCTCGGGCGCAATGAAGATCCGACGTGGGCGCCCGACAGCCGCCATTTGGCGTTCGTTTCGGATCGTGCGGGGTACCGGCAGCTCTGGATCATCGATTTGGAGACCGGCCGCATTCGACCCCTGCTGCAGCAGAGCGGGGAGCGCCTGCCGGCCTGGTCGCCGCGGCTGCCGGAAGCCGCCTCAGCCACCCCCTGACCTGGAGACCCAAGTCCATGACACGCCTGCAATCGCTCGCTCTGGCGGCACTCACGACGGCCATCGCCGTCGCCGCGTGCGGCAAGAAGCCTGACACCACCCCGACCCCGGCCGTGACGCCGGATACCGCGGGCGCGGGAGCCAAGCGCGTCGCCGATTCGATCGCGGCCGCGCAGGCCGACAGTCTCGCGAAGGCGCGGGCGCTGGCCGACAGCATCGCGCGAGCGGCTGCCGCCGATTCCGCCGCCGCCGCCGCCCGCGCTGGTGACGAGGTGCGGTCGATGCTGGCGGCCATGATCCACTTCGAGTTCAACAAGGCCGAGATTCAGGGGACGGACCAGACGCTCCTCGATCAGAAGATCGCCATTCTCCAGAAGAACCCCGGGCTCCGGATCCAGGTCGCCGGCAACTGCGACGAGCGGGGCTCTCAGGAGTACAACCTGGCCCTCGGCAACCGCCGCGCCAACGCCGCCAAGCAGTATCTGGTGACGCACGGCATCGACGCCGGTCGCATCGAGACGGTATCGAATGGCGAAGAGCGCCCGCTCGACCCCGGCCACACCGAGGACGCCTGGGCGAAGAACCGTCGCGATGAGTTCTCCATCCTCGCGGGCGTCAACGCCCTGGTGAAGCCGTAAGAGTGGCACGCAGAACCGCGCGGCACGTCGCGCTCCTCGGCCTCGGGATCACCGCCGGATGCGCCCTCAAGGGCGACGTCCGGAAGGTCGGTCTCGAGGTCGAGGCCCTTCAGACGCAGATGACCCGTTCCGATTCGGTGCGCCGCCTCGAACGGGACAGCGTGCTGGCCGCCATCGGCGTGATCCAGCAGACGCTCGCCACCCAGCAGAACTATTTGGTCCAGCTGCGGGGCGACGCCAAG
>DATBCM010000060.1:0-2081 GCA_036270455.1 Gemmatimonadales bacterium
TGAAGAACTCGGATGCCGCGTCCGCCACCACATCCTCGGTGAGCGCCGCGATTTCGTTCAGCACGTCGTCGAGGGATCGGTAGGCCTCGCCGTACACCTGTCCGCCCGCCAAACGATACATCTTGGCGCTGGGACTCTCCAGCGACAGCATCACCTGTCCCTGCGTCTGCAGTTTCGCTTCTTCCAGCGCGGGGCCGCGCAGGCCTTCCCGCGCCAGCGTCGCCAGCTCCCCGCGAATCGCGTCGGCGGCCGCCTGCGCCGTCTGCGGCTGCGTGCCGACGTAGACACCGGTGGTACCGATGCCGCGGAAGAACGACGAAAACGCGTAGACGGCGTAGGCGAGTCCCAGCTCCTCACGGACCTTCTGGAACAGGCGCGAGGACATCCCGCCGCCCAGAATGTTCGCGAGCACCATGATCGCGTACTTTCGCCGGTCCGCGAACGGGACCGTGTCGGTGGCGAAAACGAGGTGGCTCTGCGCGGAATCCCGGGCCACCCGCCGGACGCCGCCGCGGACCGCGGGAGTCACCTGCGGCATCGCGACCGGGCCCCCCGGCGTCGCCGGACGTTCGAACCACCCTTCCCGCTCCACCAACGTGAGCAGATCCTGATGCGTGAAGTTGCCGGCGCCCGCGATCACGCAGTTGGCGGGATGGTAGGCCCGCCGGTGGAGGTCCCCCAGGTGCGCGGTCGACAGCGCCCCGACCGTCTCCCGGGTTCCCAGAATCGAAAACCCGTAGGGATGCTCGGGCCAGAGCGTCTCGGCGGACAGGTCGAACACCAGATCGTCCGGCGTATCCTGCACCGTCGAGATCTCTTCGAGGATGACGTTCCGTTCGAGCTGGAGGTCCGCGTCGCGCAGCGTCGGACGCCGCACCAGGTCAGTGAGGACATCCACGGCGCGCGGGAGATCGGCGTCGAGCACCCGGGCCTGGAAGGCGGTCGCATCCCGCGACGTGTACGCGTCGAGGGAGCCCCCGCGGGCCTCGAGCGCCAGCGCGATTTCCTGGGCGCTCCGGCGCTCGGTGCCCTTGAAGACCATGTGTTCGAGGAGGTGGGACACGCCCATCTGCGGGCGGGCTTCATGGGCGCTGGCGGCCCGCACCCAGATGCCGACGGCCGCCGAGCGCACGGTGGGGACGCGCTCGGAGCAGACGACCAGGCCGTTCTCGGCGGTGGTCTGGTAGATCTCCTGGTCGAGCTGGACGGTGCTCACGGGCGGCCGTCCGCTCAGTTCTTCTCGATCAGCGCCTTGCGCGAGAGCTTCATCCGGCCGCGCTCATCCACCTCGAGCAATTTGACCCGCACGGTGTCGCCCTTCTTGACCACGTCCTCGGTCTTGTCGGTGCGGCCGTGCTGCAGCTCGGAGATGTGAAGCAGGCCCTCGACGCCCGGCAGGATTTCGACGAACGCGCCGAACGCCGTGGTGCTCTTCACCTGGCCTTCGTAGATCTTCCCGACTTCAGGCGTTTGAACCATGCTGGCGATGATGTCGCGGGCCCGCTCCCCGGCCTCACCCACGCCGGAAATCGTGATGAGCCCGGAGTCGTCGATGTTGATCTCGGCGCCGGTCTGTTCCTGAATGGACCGGATGGTCTTGCCCTTCGGGCCGATGATGTCGCCGATCTTGGCTTGCGGGATCTGGATCGTGAGGATGCGGGGCGCGTACTTCGACAGCTGCGACCGGGGCTGCGGCAGGGCCGCTTCCATGATGTCGAGAATGTGGAGCCGGGCCTTGCGGGCCTTCTCCAGCGCCTCGGTGACGATGCTGAAATCCAGGCCTTCGATCTTGATGTCCATCTGAATGGACGTCACGCCGGCCCGGGTCCCCGCGACCTTGAAGTCCATATCGCCGAGGTGGTCTTCCGTGCCCAGGATGTCGGTGAGGATCGCCATCCGCTTGCCTTCCTTGATCAGTCCCATCGCCACGCCGGCGCAGGCACCCGTCATGGGGACACCCGCGTCGAACAGAGCCAGCGAGCCTCCGCAGACCGTCGCCATGGACGATGATACGTTGGACTCGAGGATGTCCGAGACGATCCGGATGGTGTACGGGAACTGCTCATAGGCCGGCAGCAGCG
>DATBCM010000061.1:0-2043 GCA_036270455.1 Gemmatimonadales bacterium
CCCCCCCTTTGCCAACGATTGCGCGGCCGCGAGGTAGGACATCCCGTCGGGGGTGAGACCGGGTCCGCGGGGCGCGGTCGCGATCAGCACCGCCAGCGTCGTGAAAGCTCCCCCGCACCAGGGGATGAGTCGGGTGGCGCGCATCCCGGAATTCTACTGCGGCCCAACAGATCACGGCCCAACAGATCACGGCCCTCACCGCAATCCGCCGCGAGGGGCCCGCCGGGTGGCGCGGACGCTCGCGGCGGCCAGGGTCCTAACTGCGGCGGCTACTGAATGACGATGACCCCGCTCATCGCCGAGCCGTGGATGACGCAGTGGTAGTGGTAGGTCCCGGCGGTGGTGAGGGCGGCATGGTACGTCCCGGTCGTCATGACGGCAGAGTTGGCCGGGAGCGCCTCCGGGCCGGTGTCCCAGTTCACGGAGTGAGAATTGGAGGCGTTGGTCCAGGTCCACGTGATCTGTGCGCCGGAGGCCACCGTGTCCGGCGTGATGGAATAGAAATCATTGCTGACCGTGATGCTGGTGCTGCGTCCCCCGGTTCCACCGGGGCCCGTGCTGCTGGAGCACGCGGCGAGGGTGAGAGCGGCAGCGACGGCGAGGATCATCGGCAAACGCATGTCAGGCCTCCGACAGAGTGAAAAAAAAGAGCGATGGCCCTTGTACCGGGCCACCGCTCTTTTGTCCCACGGTTGTCAGTTGCCGGACGTGCCCTGACCGGGCCCTGACTAGGGGCCGGTCAATGCCAGCTCAAACCACCCACAATCTGAAACGACGATCCGTTCCCCAGGATGAGGCGTCCCTCGAGGTACGGCGCGCCGAAACGCCGGTGCCCTTCGAGTCCGGCGACGAGGTTGAGATTGGTATTGCCGCCGCCGTTGCCGTTCACGCTGACGTGCGTGTAGTTGATCCCGCTCGCCACATAGAACACGCGATAGGCACCCGGATAGAGCTTCAAGTCCCCGTTGAGCGCCCAGGTGCTGACGCCACTCGTGAAGTAGTAGTCGAACGTCGGGTAGAAGGCGACGTAGCGTCCGAGCGGAAAGGTCGCCTGGGCGCCCACCAGCGGATCGTTCACATCGAAGTTGTACCCGAAGTGGACGCCGAAGCTGGGAGACCAGTACGCCGCGCGCCGTTCTGCCGCCGCCGGCCCCGCCGCCAGGATGCCGCCCCCGATGAGGAGCGCGAGCCGCCAGGTCGATCGCGTCATGAATTGCTCCTTGAGGAATGCATCCAGAATCCTACATTGAGCCGCGGTGACACTGCTCACACTTCGCGGCATCACGAAACGATACCCCGGCGTCACCGCCCTCGACGCGGTGGATCTGGATATCGATGCCGGTTCCGTGCACGCGCTGGTCGGCGAAAACGGGGCGGGCAAGTCCACCCTGCTCAAGATCGTCGCCGGGGCCGAGCGGGCCGATGCCGGAGCGATGGCGTGGAATGGCCAGCCCGTGACGGTCCCCAGCCCCCGCGAAGCGTTGCTTCGAGGCGTCACCGTCATCTACCAGGAACTGACGCTCGCGCCGAACCTCTCCGCCGCCGCCAACATCTATCTCGGCATGGAGCCGCGGCACCGAGGGGGCGGGTTGCTCGACCGGGGAGCCATGCGTGCGGGCGCCGTATCCGCGCTCGCCGACTTGGGACTCGTCATCGACCCCGACCAGCCGGTGGGCGAGCTCTCCGTCGCTCAACGCCAGCTCGTGGAGCTGGCCCGCGCTCTGGTCCGGGACGCACGGCTGGTGGCGCTCGACGAGCCTACCGCCACCCTCACCGCCCATGAGGTCGCCCACCTCGTGGCGCAAATCGAATGGCTGCGGGCCAAGGGCAGCGCGGTGGTATTCGTGTCCCATCGGCTCGACGAGATCCGGCGGCTGGCGGACTCGATCACCGTCCTGCGCGACGGGCATCGGGTGTGGACCGGGCCAGCGGATCAGATAGATGAACGGACCCTGATCCGCACCATGGTGGGTCGCGACGTGGTGTTCGAACGGTGCCCTCCGGGGCGGGCGCCTGATCCGGAGCCGGTTCTCTCGGTGCGCG
>DATBCM010000062.1:0-6743 GCA_036270455.1 Gemmatimonadales bacterium
GACCGGACCGCGGGGGAGCTGGCCGAGGAGTTCCCGATCGCGTTTGCGTCGGTCTCGCACCACCTGGGCGTGCTGAAGAACGCGGGACTCGTGGCCGTGGAGCGGGAAGGGCAGCACATGCGGTACCGGCTGAACACCACCGTCTTCCAGGACATGGCGCGGTATCTCGTGAAAACGTTCTCCGGAGGCACCGATGCGTAGCCGTTGGTTCGGTTTCGTGGTCGCGGCCGTCGCGCTGGCAGTCACTTGGTGGGCGTGGGACCGGCTGCCCCCGCATATGGCCACTCACTGGGATGCCAGCGGTCGCGTCAACGGGTACTCGCCACGGACGTTCGGCGCGCTCTTTGCGCCGGGGTTGATCGTCCTCCTGACGCTGCTGTTTCAGGTCCTGCCGATGCTGGATCCGCGCCGGCCGAACTACGAGAAGTTCATCCACACCTACTGGATCATCGCGAACTGCGTGGGGCTCTTCGTCGGCGTGGTCCACGTGATGGTCATCGCCAACGCGCTGGGCTATCCGGTCGCGATGAGCCGCATCGTCCCGCTCGGTCTGGGGATCCTGTTCATCGCCCTCGGCAATGTGCTTCCCCGGGTCGAGCCCAATTGGTTCGTCGGCATCCGCACGCCCTGGACGCTCTCGAGTGACACGGTGTGGCGGCGGACCCACCGCACCGGGGGCTGGACGTTCTTCCTCGCTGGGTGCGCCCTGGTCATCGAGGGCACGATGGTGCGGGACACGTACTGGCCGGTGATGGTCGTCACGATCGCGGCCGCGGGTCTGATTCCCGTGATTCAGTCCTACGTCTTGTGGAAGGGAGAACAGGGTGATGCGGGCTAGTCACTCGCCCTGAGGAGAGCGCCCTTCAGGTAGCCCGTCTCAGGAATGGTCAGAATCTCGGGGTGGTCTCGGGACTGGCCCGTGAAGCGCAGGACTTCGAGCCTCCGGCCGGAGTCCTGCGCCGCCTCCACCAGCATGGCTTCGAAGTCCGCGCGGTGGACGTGATAGGAGCAGGAGCAGGTGAAGAGCACGCCGCCTGCGGCCAGACAGCGCATGGCGCGGAGATTGATCTCCTTGTAGCCCGCCAGGGCGCGATCGACGCTGGCGCGGGTCTTCGCGAACGCCGGCGGGTCCAGGGCAATCGTGTCGAACTCCTCGCCCCGGGCTTCCAGCTCCCGAAGCAGATCGAAGACGTTGGCCTCTTTCCACGTCACATTCCCATACCCATTCAACGCCGCATTCTTGGCACCCCGCGCCAGCGCTTCGGCACTCGAGTCGACGGCGAGCACCGAGCCCGCGACCCTGGCGAGATGGATGGTGAACGATCCGTGATACGCGAAAAAGTCGGCGGCACGGCCCCCGGGCTTGGCCCGCGCCGCCAGCAGCATGCGGTTTTCCCGCTGATCCAGAAATCCGCCGGTCTTCTGGCCCTGCCACGGAGCCGCGAGGTACTTGACCCCCCCTTCCGTCACCTCGACCGTCTCCGGCACCGACCCGGAGAGCAGCGTCACCTCGAGCGGAAGTCCTTCATGACGCCGCACGGCCGCGTCGTTGCGCAGCAGAATCCCTTCGGGATGCAGGACCTCCTGAATCGCCGCCCCAATGTCCTCCCGCACGGCTTCGAGGCCGGCGGAAAGGAGCTGGGCGACGGCGTACGGCCCATACCGGTCGATCACGAGCGACGGAAGTCCGTCTCCCTCCCCATGCACCACGCGCCACGCCGAGGCGTCGAGCCCCGAGCGCTTCGCCGCCGCCGCGGCGATCCGGGTACGCCACCAGCTCCGGTCGATCTCGACATCGTCAGTGGTGAGGAGGCGCAGACGGATTTCGGACTTGGGCGAGTAGAGCGCGCGCCCCAGGTACTTGCCCTTCCGGTCGGTGACCCGGACCAGCCCCGCCTGGTCCCCCGGCTCGTCGGCCACGTCGGACCGGTAGATCCACGGATGACCGCCACGCCAGCGGGCGGCGCCTTTGGCGGTGACGGCGACGTTCATGAAATCCGGTCGGGGCGCAGGGCCGACGCGCCGCGGAGGTAGATATGTTTCAGCGCGTCGGGGCGACGCGCGGTATAGAAGTGCAGGAGTACGCGCACGCAGTGCGGCACGCCGCCCGGTACCGGTACTTCCTGCGCTCCGAGAAGGGGCACGCCGGTCCAACCGAGGTTCCGCGCCGCGCGGGCCGGGTAGTCGGCGGTGAGGTCCGGCGTGGACGTGAAGATGGCGCTCTCGATGTCCTCCGGCGCGAATTCATTGGCCTCCTGCAGGGCGGCCAGGAGTTCGGCGGTGGCGTCGAGGATGGCGCCGGAGGTATTGGCGGCCGCCGTCGTGGCGCCGCGCAACCCCCGCAAGATTCTGGTGGTCAAGTGATGCTCATGGATCAGTTGCGCTTGATGGTGCTCACGGACGCGTCCCTTCTCAAGGGGCGGGATGTGGTGGACGTGTGCCGGCGCGCCGTGGCCGGCGGCGCCACCTGCATCCAGGTCCGCTGGAAGCCCGCCCCCGCCCGGGAGGTGGCCGACATCGCCCGGGCCCTGGTGGGCGCGCTGTCCGTCCCCGTCCTCGTCAATGACCGGATCGACGTCGCCCTCGCCGTGCGCGCCGCGGGCGTGCATCTGGGACAGGACGACGTGCCTGCCGGCGCGCTCGCGGGGGACTTGCCCGCGGGGTTCATGGTTGGGGTGTCCGTGGGCTCACCAGCGGAAGCGGCCGGGGCCGACCCGCGGGCCGACTACTGGAGCATCGGCCCCTGCTACGCAACCGCCAGTAAGACGGACGCGGGCGCGCCCCTCGGCCCCGAGGGATTCGGAGCACTCGCGCGTCTGGCGCCCGCCAGCGTGCCCGTCATCGGAATCGGCGGAATCACGAAGGACAACGCCGCCGCCATCCGGAACGCGGGCGGGGCCGGCGTCGCGGTTATCGCGTCCGTGCTGGGGTCGAACGAGCCTGAGCGCGCTGCGCGCGAACTGCGGCTTTCAGTCGCTTGACCTTCTGAATGGCCGCCAGGTGCTCGGCGTAGCTCACCGAGAAGATGTGCTTCCCGTCGGGCTGCGCCACGAAATAGAGATACGGAACGTCGGCCGGATGTACCGTGGCATCCAGGCTCGCACGCCCCGGTTGCGCGATCGGGCCCGGCGGCAGGCCAGCATGGAGATAGGTGTTGTAGGGTGAGCGGATCAGCAGATTCTTCTCGAACACCCGCTTGAGGCGGTGCCCATAGGCGTAGATCACCGTCGGGTCCGCTTCGAGTCTCATCCCCCGCCGCAGGCGATTCAGATATACCGCCGCCACATACGGCCGGTCCGGATCATACCGGACTTCGGCTTCCACGATCGACGCGACGGTCACGATCGCTTGTCGCGAGAGATGCTGGGAGTCGAGCGTTGCGGTCCAGCTCGAGTCCCATTGGCCGAGAAACTCGCGCACCATCGCGCGCGCCAGGTCGTGCGCGGCGATCTTGGCCGGGACGAGGTACGTGGTCGGGTAGAGGTAGCCTTCGACGGTCGGTGCGTTCGCCGGCACGTCGACCTCCGCCTTGAGATCCGGATCCCGGAGGGCCAGGAGAAACGAGTCGCGCGGAATCCCGAGGCGGCTCTGCGCCAAGTCCGCGACTTCCGTGGCCATCAGGCCTTCCGGAGTCGTGAAGTGCACCAGCGCGCCCCGGCCCGTCGACAGGGCCTCGGCGATCACCCGCCAGGTCTCATCCGCGTGGAACGCGTAGGTCCCGCTCTTCAAGTTTGACCGCAGGCCCGTGAAGCGCGCCCAGACCCGGAACCAGAAGGGGTGGGCCACCACGCCCCGCGCGGAAAGGGAGTCCATCGCGACGTCGAAGCTCGCGCCGCGGGGAATGGTGACGTCGATCTGGGGACCGCGGGCCGGCGTGGACGAGCAGGCGGCGACGAGCAGCAACAGGGCCAGGCGTTTCAGACGGCGCTCCCCCGAAGGGCGTCGAGGTAATGCTGGAGGAGCAGGGTGGCGGCGAGCGCGTCGACGTCCCCTTTGCGGTCCCTGGTCTTGCCGCCCATCTCCCGCACGGCACCGAGGACCCGGGCGGTGGTGAAGCGCTCATCCCAGAGCGCGACCGGCAGCCCCGACCGGCGCGCGATGTCGTCCGCCAACTGGCGGGCCGCCTGGGCGGCGTCCCCTTCGCTCCCCGACGCATCGAGGGGGAGCCCGACGACGACGCCGGTCACCGCATGTTTCGTCAGGTGTTCCAGCAGTGCGGCCATGGGAAAGCGCTTGCCGATGCGGCGGGTGAGCGTCGCGAGGGGTTGGGCCAGCGTCCGGGATTCGTCGGAGAGGGCGAGTCCGATCCGCTTCTCGCCCCAGTCCACGCCCAGCAGCCGGCCCATCCCGGTACTCACCCTTGGGCCATCGTCGCGAAGAACTCGGTGTTGGTCTTGGTGCGCTTCATGCGCTCGAGCAGGAACTCGATCGCCTCCACCGGCGGCATGTCCGCCAGGAAGTTGCGGAGGAGATAGACCTTGTTGAGCTCGTCCTTGGCCATGAGGAGCTCTTCCTTCCGGGTGGAGGTTCGCTGGACGTCGATGGCGGGGTAGACCCGGCGGTCGGCGATCCGGCGGTCGAGGATGACTTCCATGTTGCCGGTGCCCTTGAACTCTTCGAAGATCACCTCGTCCATCCGGGAGCCGGTGTCGATCAGCGCGGTGGCGAGAATGGTGAGCGACCCGCCTCCTTCGATGTTGCGCGCGGCGCCGAAGAACCGCTTGGGCTTCTGGAGCGCATTGGCGTCCACGCCGCCCGACAGGATCTTCCCGGAGTGCGGCACTACCACGTTGTGGGCACGGCCCAGACGGGTGATGGAGTCGAGCAGGATCACGACGTCCTTCCCGTGCTCGACCATCCGCTTGGCCTTCTCGATCACCATGTCCGCCACCTGCACGTGCCGGTCGCCGGCTCGTCGAAGGTCGAGGAGATCACCTCCGCGCCCTTCACGTTTTCCTCCATGTCGGTCACTTCTTCAGGCCGCTCATCGATGAGCAGCACGATGAGGTAGACCTCGGGATGATTCTCGATGATGGAGTTGGCGAGCTTCTGCATGAGGATGGTCTTCCCGGCCTTCGGCGGCGAGACGATCAGACCGCGCTGGCCCTTGCCGATGGGGCAGAGAATGTCCATTACCCGCATCGAGAGGTCGCCGTCTTTCCGCTCGAGGCGAATACGCTCTTCGGGGTAGCGGGGTCTCAGGTTGTCGAACGCGACGCGGTGCTTGGCCTTCTCGGGTTCTTCGAGGTTGACGTTCTCGACCTTGAGCAGGGCGAGATACCGCTCGCCTTCCTTGGGGGGACGAACCTGGCCCAGGATGGTGTCGCCGGTACGCAGGTCGAAGCGCTTGATCTGCGAAGGAGAGACGTAGATGTCGTCGGGGCCGTACAGGTAGTTCCAGTCGGGGGAGCGGAGGAAGCCGTACCCTTCCGGCAGAATCTCCAGCACCCCTTCGCCGCGGAGCACGGTGTCGGTGTCGAGCAGGGATTGCTCGATGCGGAAGATCAGGTCTTGCTTTCGCATCCCCGAGTAGTTTTGAATGTTCAAACTCTCGGCCATCGCGTGCAGCTCGGCGACGGATTTTCTCTTGAGTTCAGCGATGTCCACGTGTGCTTCAGCTCCGGTCAACGATGTACGGCGGGGGGAACCCCCTGCATGCGGGGGAGTGAACGCGGTTTGTTTTGTATTGGTAAAGAGGGTGCTTGGGTATCTTGAGGCGTGCCAGTGACTTATAGTAGAGTCCCCAGCGCGGATCGTCAAGGGTGCCCATGGACCTCATGAAGTTCGCCGACCGGGCCGAGTCCACGTCACTCCCCGATCGTGAAGTCGTTGATGTGCTTGTACATCCGGCGCATGCGGGTCCCTCTCCGGAGCTGAAGGACGCGCTTCGCTCGTGGCCGGGACCCTACTACTGGGCCGATGAATCGGACGGCCGCCATCTCATTCTTACCGCCGTTCATCCCCGTCCTGCCGAGCGGTGGTGGGTGCATGGGACGCTGTTCGCACTGACGTTCGCGAGCGTCACCCTTTCGGGTGCGGTGCTCGCCAGCCGCCTTCCTTATTACGGTGTGCTCGGACTCCTGAATTCGCTCGCGCATCCCGGCGCGCACTTCTGGAGCACCTGGGCGTCCGGGCTCGCGTTCTCGGTGCCGCTCCTGGGCATTCTGCTCGCGCATGAGCTCGGTCACTACGTCACCGCCCGGCGGCACGGCGTGAACGCCTCACCACCATTTTTCATCCCCGCGCCCTTGATCTCCATCATCGGCACCCTGGGCGCGTTCATCCGCATCCGCACCATTCTGAGTGACCGGCGTCAACTGTTAGACATCGGGGTCGCGGGTCCGTTCGCGGGCTTCGTCGTCGCTCTCCCGGTGTTGATCGTCGGCCTGGCGCGGTCGACGACGCACCCGCTGGTCGCGCCCGGCGCCAACCTCCTGCTCCTCGTCGGTCACGACATCGTGCCCATCGGTTCGTCCCTGCTCACCGGCTGGGTCCGGGATGTCGTCCTCGGCGGCTCCGGCGGCGTGGTGCTCTCGCCCCTCGCGTTCGCCGGCTGGATCGGGATGTTCGTCACGATGTTGAACCTTCTGCCGCTGGCCCAGCTCGACGGCGGGCACGCGCTCTACGCCGCTCTCCCCAGGCTGCAAGCGAGACTCGCACTCTGGTTCTGGGTGGGGCTGGCCGTGCTGGGGTGGTTTACCTGGCAAGGCTGGCTGGTGTGGGCGGTCTTCATCGTACTGATG
>DATBCM010000063.1:0-3609 GCA_036270455.1 Gemmatimonadales bacterium
CCGGTCCTCGACGTTCAAGGTGCCCTGGGGCTACCAGACCATGGTCTACGAAAAGGGCGCCTGGGTCTTCCATATGCTGCGGATCATGATGCTCGACACCCGCACCATGAGTGAAGACCGGTTCACCCAGACCATGAAGGACTACTACCAGACCTTTCAGGGAAAGGCCGCGTCGACGGCCGATTTCCAGGGCGTGGTCGAGCGCCATGCCGGGATTCCCATGGACTGGTTCTTCGATGAGTGGGTGAAGGGGACGAAGATCCCCACCTACCACGTCGCGTGGACCAACCAGCCGGGGGACAACAACACGACCGTCATCAAGTTCCGGATCACGCAGGAGGACGTCGGCCCGGACTTCCAGATGCCGGTGCTCGTGACCGCGGACCTCGGTGAAAACCGGACGGCGCGGTTCCGGATCATGGTGAAAGGGGGCAAGACCGACTACCAGAGCCCGCCGCTGCCGGCAGGGGCCAAGAAACTCGTCTTCAACGACCTCCACTCGGCCCTGGCGAACGTCAAAATGGAGAGCTGGTAAGGCCGAGCTAGAACTTCGCGAAGGCCCGGACCGGGAAAGTCCCGAATCCCTTCACTTTGACCGGCACGGCGAAGAACCTCGCGCCCCGGTCGGGCACCGCGGCCAGGCCCGTCATATGCTCGACGATCGGGATCTCGCGGCCCAGCAGGGCGGTGTGCACGGGCCGCTCGCCGGTCTCCGTGCTGTCGATGTTGTGCGAATCGATGCCGACCAGCGTCGCCCCCCCGTCCGCCAGCCACTCCGCGAGCGGCCCGGTGAGAAAGGGGTGGTGCTCGAAGTACGCATCGGTGCGCCAGTACCGGTCCCATCCGGTGTGCACCAGCACCGCTTTCCCCCGCACGTCCGCCTGATCGAAGGGCAGGCGGTCGATGGACTTCTTCTCGGGTGAGATCCGCGCCACCAGACAATCGAGATCAGCGAGGGACGTCAGGGGCAGCCCGGCGAGATCGGTGCCGTGCTCGTACCGGTGAAACGGGCTGTCGAGGTACGTCCCGGTATTCGCCACCATTTCGATCTTGCCGATGTTGAACTCGGTACCCGGCGCGTACTTCTGGCGCGAGGCCTCGCGGCTCAGATAATCGCAGATCAGTGGGGCCGGCAGGCCCTTGTACGTGACCATCCCGTGCTCGACCACGTGGCTCAAATCGACGAGGCGTGTGGGCATCGTGGCCGTCAGGCTTGGAGCCGGGGACGCGCTGGCACCAACTCCGTGGTCAGCTCGGCGAGACGGTCGATGAGCTCCGTCAGCCCCTTGCTCTTCTTGCTCACCGAGCCCTGGTAGAACTTCCGCGCGAGCAGGTAGACGCCTCCCAACCACGCGGGAATAATGAAAGGCACGAAGAGCGCGGAGACGTGCATCCCCCCGAAGAGGGTGCCCATGATCGGCCCGGCGAGTCCACCCCCGACGCCACCGCCGACGCCGCCGAAGATTCCACCGATCACGACGGCGAGGTTCTCCCGGGCCCGGATGCGGGTCTTCCCGGCGCGCACGGACACCGAGACCTCGAGGTCCCGTGTCCGGCCCCCGCCGCGCGTGGAAATCCACGAGAACGAGTGGCCGAGCTGGCTCACCTGGCCGACGTCGGAGAGGAGCTTCCGGATCTCCTCCACCAGCGTCGGAAACTCGGCGTCAGGGAGCTCGCCCTCCACCTCGCGCTCGACGAACAGCCGCGTGGGCCCGCCGATCCACCGATTGTACGGAGCCAGGCCCATGGTCGCGGGAGTGGCTGTTGCGGCCGTCCGGCCGGTGATCGAGCCCGCGGCCTTCCGCACCAGCTCGGGCTGAATCCCGACTTCGGCGGCGAGGGACTCCACGCCGCCGATCGTCATCGAGCCCGACTGCGTGGGGTTCGCTTCCAGCTCCGACGCGCGCTTGACGATCTCCTGGACCTCGCCCTCGCTGAAGCGCCGGCGCGGGGCTTCTTCCGCCAGCTCCGAGATCAGCGCCGCCGGCGTCGCGGTCCGCTGGTCGGACCGCACCGAAAGACCGCGGATGAGCGCGCCTTCGATCGGGGCGCCGAGCGAGGTGAGACGGGAGCGGTGCAGGGCGGGCGCGTCGCCGAAGCGGCCCGCGCGCACCGCCTCTTCCGTAGGCCAGCGCCCTGGCAGCTCGCCGACCAAAAGCTCGTAGGAGACGACCGCGAGGGAGTAGACGTCGGCGCGCGCGTCGAGATCGGTAAGTCCCGCGGCTTGCTCGGGGCTCATGTATCCCGGAGTGCCGATGGGAAAGCCGGTGCGCGTGAGGTGCTCTCTGCCGGCCGTGGTCACCGCACGCGCGATGCCGAAGTCACCCACGATCGGGTGCCCTTGAGAGAACAGGATGTTTTCAGGCTTGATGTCCCGGTGCAGCACGCCCATCCGGTGCGCGTAGGAGAGTGCATCGGCGACCGGGCGGAGGACCTCGAGCGCCGCACCCATGGAGGGCCGGCCCTCCGGCGTGATCCGCTGGCGCAGGGAGCCGCCGTCGATGTACGGCATGACATAATAGAGGAAGCCGCCTGCTTCACCCGAGTCGTGCAGAGACAGGATGTGCGGATGGTTGAGCTTGGCCGCGATCTGGATCTCGGCGAGGAAGCGCTCCTTGCCGAGAAACGCGGCGAGTCCCGGGAGGAGCACCTTCACCGCGACTTCCCGCTTGTGCTTGTGGTCCGTGGCCAGATAGACCGTGGCCATGCCCCCACGCCCCAGCACCTCGCGCAGCTCATAGCGCCCCCCGCCGGCGAGGGCGGCCGCGAGATCGGCGGGAATGTCGGACATAGGGTCCACAATATAGCCCGCTATACGGGGACTTCCCGTCCCCGGTTCCGGGGTTAGATATGACCTTCCCTCACCTTTTCGGAGTCGGTCTTCATGAAGGCACGCATTGCGGTTGTGGCGCTCGCATTGAGCGCTCTTGCCCAGGTTGGTTCGGCGCAAGGGAACATGGGCGGAATGTCGATGGGCGCGCCGGTCGCG
Source organism: Gemmatimonadales bacterium (assembly GCA_036270455.1). GTDB lineage: Bacteria > Gemmatimonadota > Gemmatimonadetes > Gemmatimonadales > GWC2-71-9 > 40CM-2-70-7. Next base: position 2,990 of record DATBCM010000063.1, read on the forward strand.
GACGCGCTCCGGCAGATGGAAGGCCGGTTCGCGCGGATCCTCCCCGCGGCCCTCGAGACCTTCCCGGCCGAGAAGTGGAACTACAAGCCGACGGCCGAGCAGATGACGGTCGGCGCTATCGCGGTGCATCTCGCCGAGGGTAACGATCAGCTGTGCAGCACGATTTCGGGTCAGGCCGCCCCGACGCGGGATAAAGTGGCGGACACGGATTCGAAGGAGAAGCTGCTGGCGCGGTTGAAGGAAACCTTCGACTTCTGCAACACGACGTTGGCCAAGCTCGACGACGGCAAGCTCGGTGAGCAGCTCCCGCTCTTCGGGCGGCAGTTCTCCCGCGCGTCGGTCATCCTGATCACGGTCGGCGACTGGGACGATCACTACAGCCAGCTGTCGAACTACCTGCGCATCAACGGGCTCCTGCCTCCGACGGCGCAGCCCGCGAAGAAGATGTAGCGTTACTCGAATCGCAGTGTGGTTGCCGGATCGGTCCGGGCTGCCCGGGCCGCCGGCAGCCACGAGGCGAGCAGTGCTGCCGCCGCGAGGATCGCCGGCACGGCCACGAAGGGGACCGGATCGGTGGGACTGACGCCGAAGAGCACCGATCGCATGGCGCGAGTCGCCCC
>DATBCM010000064.1:0-2772 GCA_036270455.1 Gemmatimonadales bacterium
CGGAGGTCGCACCGGTGCCGGGCGAAGATGGCGCGGGCCGAGTCCTGCTGCACGGGAGAAAGATCGAGCTCCCGGGTCAGGGCCATCACCATGTCCGGGCGGGCGCTGGGCCGCCGGAACATCAGCGGATCGTCGCGGTGCCGCCAGATGATCACACCGTGATCGACGGCGACGCCGGCCAGAAACGTGACGAGGAACGCCGCGAGCACCCAACCGCGCGAGCCGGTCATGGTGTCACCAGCGCGGCGATGGCGTCGGCATCGGGGGGACGCGGGGCCGCGATGAACGCCGAGGGCGTGCTCCCGGTGGCGGAGCTCACCATGGCACCCTCCAGCGTCAGGGTGTCGGTGTTCGCGGGTTCGAGGAGTCCGCCCGCGACCCAGGCGGCCAACGCAAGCGTGGCGGCCGCGGCCAGGGCCGGGCGGGCCCAGCGGTCGAGCGTGCTTTCCGGGCGCAGCCGGGAATCGAGGGCCCGGGACAGCACCCCCGCCCGGAACTCCTCCCGTCCGGCCGCCGGCCAGATCCACTCGAGTGCCTCTTTGACCCGGTGGTCCGGCGGTGCATCGTGGGCATCGAAGTCGAGAATCATGAACGCTCCCTCCACCCCTTCAATAAGGGCCGCAAGGTCCGCCGCGCGTGAAAGACCGCCGACCGCACCGTGCCGACCGGGATCCCGAGAATCTCCGCAATCTCCGGGTGCGAATACCCCTCGACGTCGTACAGGACCAGCGCCACGCGGTATCGCTCGGGCAAATGGCTCAGCGCTTCCTCGAGTCGCTCGCGCAGAGCCGTCCGTTCCGCATGCAGCAGGGGCGAAGGCTCGTGCGACTGCGCCTCGGGCGCGAGCGGGTGTCCCCGCCGGACCTGCCGTCGCCGCTTCCGGTCGATCGCCACGTTCGCGGCGATCCGCATGAGCCACGGCCGGAAGGGCCGCCCCTGGTCATACTGCGCGAGCTTCACGAGCACCGACAGAAACGCGTCCTGCGCGGCGTCGTCAGCTTCTTCCGCGTCGTGGAGCACGGCGCGTGTCACCCGCCGGACGGCGTCCTGATACCGGTCCACGAGCTCGCCGAACGCTTCCCGGTCGCCGGCCCGGGCGCGCGACACGATCGCCCCTTCGTCTTCGGGACTCGGATCCGGCATCGCCCCTCGGGCCCTGGCGGTCACACGACACCTACGGGGGCCCGCCGTCCGGAGTTGACCCCATCGGCGGGTGCGTGGTGTAGATTGAGCCCAGGAGGAATTCATGCGTCCGATGCTCGCGGTTCTCATGGTGGTGGCGGGGCCGGCCCTGGCCCAGATGCCGTATGCCAACGGCGCCGGTGCCGGCCGCAACGGCGGACAGGACGCGCCCCGGCCCTCGACGATCGTGGACCCGCTGCCTTCCCCTGAGGACCTGGCGGGTCCGGCCATCCCGGACTTCGTCGTGGACCGGTTCGAGCTGGACACCACGGAAGCGCGGGCGTACCGGGTGGCGTATGACTCGTTCATGACCGCGACCAAGGTCCTGCGCGACAGCGCCACCGCCTTGCGCGGGCGCGTCGACGCCCTGTGGCAATCCGGGGACCGCTATTCGGCGCGGAGCCAGTTCCCGGTCCTCCGGCACCTGGGGGACCTGCTCGCGAAGGAAGACGATCACTTCGACGACCGTCTCAAGAAGATCTTCTCGAAGCCCCACTACAAGGATTACAAGGACTGGCGGGGCGACCAGCGGCGGCAGGCGGATCAAGACCGGAAGGAACGGATGAAGCAGCTCACGGGAGCTAGTCCGGGCCAGTAAGTCCCTCCGGGTGGGCGTACACGTTCGCCGAGCGCCCCCGCAAGAGTGCCACCAGCGTCAGTCCACTCGCCTCGGCGAGGCGCACCGCCAGACCCGTGGGCCGGGACACCGCGGCAAGGAGCCGCGCACCGGCGACCGTAGCCTTCTGGACCATCTCGTAGCTCGCCCGGCTGGTCACCAGCAGGAACCCATCGCCCGAGCCGCGGCCGGCGCGCGCCAGCGCACCGATGACTTTGTCGAGCGCATTGTGCCGGCCGACGTCCTCCCGGACGATCTCCGGCGCCCCGGCGTCATTCACCCACGCGGCCGCGTGGAGTGACCCCGTCTCCTGATTCCACTTCTGAAGCTCAGGGAGCGCTTCCTCCGCCCGCCACAACGCGTGACGCGGGACCGGGGGACGGCCCGCGGGCAACCGACGCGGAGGGCGGAGCGCTTCGGCCACCGTCTCGACGCCGCAGAGTCCGCAGCCGGTCTGACCCACCAGCTGCCGGCCCCGGGCCGTCAACCGGCCGGCGGCGGCTTCCGAAATGGCGAGCTGCAGCTCGATGCCCTGCGCGTGCCGCACGACCTCGAGCCGGGAAATTTCCGATGCCGATCCCACGATCTCTTCGGTAAGCGAGAATCCGACGGAGAAATCTTCGAGGTCCGCGGGTGTCGCCATCATCACCACGTGGGGACGTCCGTTATAGACGAAGGCCACCGGCACTTCTTCAGCCACCGCCGCGCGATCTTCCTGCTGCCCTCCCTCCAGGCGCGTGAAGTCACGCTCCCGCACCGGCTCGGTATAGCCCAGGCCGAAGAGGGGGTGCTCCGGAGAAAGAGCCGGCGGCACGCGATCAGTCACGGCGATTCTGGACGTAGCGCCAGCCGAAGCGGCCTTTGATGCAGAGGTTGCCCCGGGTGACGGAATGATCGAGCGGTGACGTGACCCGGACGATCTCGTTGTCCTGGACGTGAAGCTCGAGCGTGCACCCGACGCCGCAATAGGGGCA
>DATBCM010000065.1:0-8134 GCA_036270455.1 Gemmatimonadales bacterium
CTACGTATTGATGAAAGGGGAACGGTACCCCTACGCGGGCGTGATCACGATGGACCTGATCATGATCGACGTCGGTGATCGGGTGGTGGACCGCGGGGAGATCGTCACTCTCCTGGGCGCCGATGGTGCGGACCTCATCACCCTGGGCCGGCATGCGGCGTGGTGTGAAGAGAGCCAATACGTGATCCTCACCGGCCTGGGCCCACGGCTCCCCCGGGTGCCGGCCGCGTGACCGGGCGCCGCGCCGGCATCATCGTGCTCGACGGCCTCGGGATCGGGACGGCGCCCACCACCGCCGCGTATGGGGACCTGGGCAGCGACACCCTGGGGAATGTCGCCCGGGCGGTCGGGGGCTTGTGTCTCCCGAACCTCGAGCGGTTGGGACTTGGTCTCTGCCGTCCGTTAGCGGGGGTCGGTCGCCCCACGACGCCGGCTGCGGCGTATGGGGTGGCGCTGCCGGCGTCCGCCGGGAAAGACAGCACCACGGGCCACTGGGAAATGTGCGGCGTGCTCCTGGAGCGACCCTTCCGGACCTATCCCCAGGGCTTCCCGGCGCACGTGTTGGAAGAGTTCAGCAAGCGCACAGGGCGCAGGTGGCTGGGGAACAAGGCGGCGTCGGGGACGGCCATCATCGCCGAGCTGGGGGAGGAGCATCAGCGGACCGGCCGGTGGATCATCTATACGTCCGCCGACTCGGTGTTTCAGGTCGCGGCGCACGAAGAAACGGTCCCTCTGGAAGAGCTGTACCGGGCTTGCAGGATCGCCCGCGAGCTGCTGGTGGGGGACGAGGCGGTCAGCCGGGTCATCGCGCGGCCCTTCCGGGGGAGCCCCCCTGGCTACGAGCGGACCGCCAACCGGCGGGACTTCTCCATCGAGCCTCCCCAGGCGACCTTGCTTGACCGTTTGGCCGACCGGGGGATCCCCCGGGTGGGTGTGGGGAAGGTCGACGACCTGTTCGCGGGGCGAAACATCCGGAGCGAGCACACGCCGACCAACCCGGACGCGTACCGACTGATGGAGCGAGCCCTCGAGACGATGGATGCCGGGCTCCTGTTCGTGAACGTGATCGAGTTCGACCAGAGCTGGGGGCACCGAAACGACGTGGCGGGGTTTCATCATGGGCTTTCCGCCCTGGACGCGTGGATTCCGCGCTTTCTGGAGCGGCTCCGGCCCGGTGACTTGATGATTCTGACGGCCGATCACGGCAACGATCCGACGACGGCCTCTACCGACCACTCCCGGGAGGCGGTGCCGGTGCTGGTGTGTGGTCCGCAGATCAAGGCGGTGGCGTTGGGGGAGCGCGCGACTTTCGCCGACCTGGGCGCCACCGTCGCCGAGCATCTTGGCATCGGCGGGATCGGGGCCGGGACGTCCTTCCACCGCGAGGTGTGGGCGTGACGGATGAGCTGGTCCGCCGGGCCCGCGAGAGTATGCGGCACGCGCACGCACCGTACAGCCACTTTCATGTGGGCGCCGCCATCGAAGCGGGCGACGGATCCCTTCACGTCGGCTGCAACGTCGAGAGTGCGTCGTACGGCCTCACGATTTGTGCGGAACGCATGGCCCTGGGCGCGGCAGTAGCTGCGGGGGCGACCAGTATCCGGCGGGTCGTGATAACCACGGAGGTCGATCCTCCGGCGGCACCGTGTGGCGCGTGCCGGCAGTTGTTGGCGGAGTTCGGACTGACCATGGAGATCCGGGCGGTGGGCCCCACCAGTGAACGGCGCTGGACCCTGGGGGCGCTCCTGCCCGATGCATTCACCCGGGAAACGCTGGAGCAATGATTTGAGGATCGGACGCCCGACTCTGCTCGCCCTTGGCCTCGTGGTCGCCATGACGGCATGCACCGAGGACGCCACCGCGCCCGGAAAGTGTCCTGCCTTCTGCCCGAGCCGGCAGCTCACAGTGGTGGACACGATCCTCAATATCATCTCGCGGGATTCGAGCTACGTGGGCTACGTGCAGCCGGACAGTGCCCAGGAGATGCTCGCGGCCAGCGCCTTCGGGCTCGACAGCCGTCCGATCTTTCTGCTCGGCCCCGTGGGCACGCGGGCGCTGCTGCGGCCCGACAGCACGAGCGACACCACGACGGTGCCGTACCTGTCCGTGGACTCCGCCACCCTGGTGCTGCAGATCGACCGGCGCGACACCCTCGCCTCGAATTTGACGATCGGCCTCTATCGTCTGCCCAAGACCATCGGCCCGACCACCACCCTCGCGGACGTCGCGGGACCCTTCACCGACTCGCTCGTGCGCACGATGAACGTCGACAGCGTGTTGCATCTCGCGGGGGGCATCGACTCGACGACCGGTGATTCCGTGGCGGTGGTCGACTCCGCCACCGGGGCAGTCAAAATCAAGATCTCACTCGACTCGGTGCAAGCCAACTTCCTCGCCTCCGACTCCGGGAGGACGGCCTACGGCATCCGGATCAGCGCCGATTCCCTGGCGATCGTCTCCTTCGCGTCGGTGCGGGGGAGCGGCGGGCCGACGTTCCGGTGGTGGGGGACCTTCGATTCGCTGGGTAAAAAGGTGGTCCGCCTGCTTGGCATCGGGACCAACCTGTTCAATTCGTTCGTGAGTAACGTCAGCGCCCCGGCCCTCGATTCGAACCTGGTGGTGGGCGGCGTCCCCTCGGCGCGATCGCTGCTGCGCTTCTCCATCCCCCGCGCCATCCGGGATTCGGCTCAGGTCATCCGCGCCACGCTCTATCTGGTGCCCGCGACGGCTCCCGCCGGTCTCCCCGGGGATTCCATCCTCTTTGCGCTCACGCGCGTGAGCACGGACCTGGGCGCGAAGTCGCCCTGCATCCCGGATCCCTTCGACCCGTTGTCGATTTCGTGTGTGCCCCCGGGCCTGGGGGACTCCGCGTTCGTGGTCGCGGCTTCCGCCAAGGTGGGCCGCACCGACACCATCGCCACGGATGTCACATTGATCGTGCGCGGGTGGGCGGCCGACACGGTGGCCCCGCAGGCCCTGATGCTGCGCGGGACGCCGGAAGGCGGGAATCTCGTCCCGCTGCGGCTCTTTTCCTCACGCACCACGGCGTTCCGGCCCTCGCTCCACATCACGTACGTGCCCCGCTACACGTTCGGGAGCCCCTGATGCGCCGAGGGATGGTGGCCGCCCTGGGCGGCGTGCTGATGGCGATGGGATCACGGTCTCTTGTGGCCCAGGACTCCCAGTTCGGCATTCGCGGCCTGGGCGCTCCCGGCACCTTCGCCAGCGTGCGGGCTTGGTCCACGGGCGGTGCCTTCGCGGCCTTCGACGGCATGTCGTCGTTGACCGATGCCGCGCTCTCCGACGTCACCCGGCTCACGGCGTCCGCCACGTCCATCGACGACTACCGGCGGGTGAACGACGGGACCAACCAGAGCTCGCTCCGGAGCTCGCGGTTTCCGATGCTGCAGGTAGCGGGGCCGGTATTCGGGAAGCTCGTGGTGGGCGGCGGGTTCTCGACCTACCTCTACCGGTCGTACACCATTCAGGTCCCCGGCACCGTCATGATTCGCGGATTGCCGGAGACGTACGTCGACAAGTTCGGCAGCGACGGTGCCGTCACGGATCTCCGGCTTGCGGCCGCGTGGAGCTTCAGTCCCCGGCTCGTGGTCGGTGGCGGATTCCACATCCTCACCGGCTCCTCCAAGCTCACAGCGACCCGCGTGTTCAGCGACTCCTCGGCCTACTTGAACTCGGGGCAGACCGAGGAGGAGAGCTACGACGGCATCGGAGTCTCCCTCAGCGTGCTGGCCACCCCGCTCCCGGGCCTCCGTGTCTCGGGGTTCATGAGATCGGACAACCACCTGCGGGCGGAGGTCAGCGGATTCCAGAATGCCCAGAGTGACCTGCCGACCAGCATCGGCGGGGCCATCCAATGGACCGTGACGCCGGAAGTGAAGGTCGCCGGCGCGGTGACGCACGCGAACTGGTCCGTGTCGTCGACCTCGGGGACCGCCTTCAACACCACCAACTGGTCGATCGGCGGAGAGTTCGGACGCGCGTCACTGCCCATCCGGCTGGGCGTGCGTGGGGGCCAGATGCCCTTCGGCCCCGGCCCCACGCCGCCCACCCAGCTCGGGATCTCCGCCGGCACGGGCTTCATCTTCTCGCAGGGCCGGGGGATTCTGGACTTCGGCCTCGAGCACCTGCGCCGGAGCGGCGGCGGGCTCACCGAGAACGGCTGGGTGCTCATGGCCGGCCTGACCGTCCGCCCCTGAGGGCGATTCTGCCCCTATCTTTCCCGCTGTGAAAACGCGCGGCGTGTACATCGAGACCTACGGGTGCCAGATGAACGTGTCGGACTCCGAGCTGATGCTTGGACTCCTGGCACGGGAGGGGTACGCCGTGGTCGAGGCGCCTGCCGATGCCGACGTCCTCCTGGTGAACACCTGCGCCGTCCGCGACCATGCCGAGCAGAAGGTCTTGTCGCGCATGGGCGAGCTGAAAGTCTTCAAGCGTCCCGGCGGCGTGCTGGGTGTGGTCGGTTGCATGGCCCAACGTCTCGGCCCCCGCCTCCTCGAGCGCATTCCTCAAGTGGATCTGGTCGTGGGGCCCGACGGGTACCGGAACCTGCCGGAGCTCATCGCGCAGGCCTCGGCCGGTGCGCGCGCCGCCGACGTCGAGTTCCGCGGGTGGGAGCACTACGAGGACGTGCCGGCCCAACGGGCGGATGCCGTTTCGGCGTATGTGACCGTGCAGCGGGGCTGCGATTACCGGTGCACGTTCTGCATCGTTCCGATGACGCGCGGGCCGGAGCGCAGCCGTAAGTTGGCCGACGTGGTGGACGAGGTTCGCCGGCTGGCGGCGGGCGGCACCACCGAGGTCACCCTCCTTGGGCAGACGGTCAACAGCTATACAGACGGCGCCGCCGACTTCGCGGATCTGCTGCGCGCGGTCGGCGCAGTCTCCGGGATTCGCCGTCTCCGGTTCACGTCTCCGTATCCCACGGACTTCTCGGACCGGGTGCTGCAGGCCATGGCCGAGACGCCGGCGGTGTGCGAGCACGTGCACCTGCCGGTGCAGAGCGGATCGAACGCGGTGCTCAAGCGGATGCTCCGGCGTTACACACGGGAGCGGTACCTCGAGGTCGTGGCAGGACTGCGGGGCGCGGCTCCCGGGCTGGGCCTCACCACCGACATCATCGTCGGATTTCCGGGAGAGAGCGAAGCCGACTTCCGGGAGACGCTCGACCTGGTCCAGACCGTGGGCTTCGACGACGCCTACACGTTCAAGTATTCCCCGCGTGAGGGCACGCCGGCGGTCAGGATCAAAGACCCCGTGCCCGACGACGTGGCGGGCGAGCGGCTGGAGCGGCTCGTGGCGGTGGTGCGGGGGATCGCCCGGACGCGAAACGCGGGACTCGTCGGCACCGTGCACGAGGTGCTGGTCGAGGGGTTCGCGAAGCGAGGGGGTCTGCTGCAGACGCGGACCCGCTCGAATAAAGTCGTGCTCGTCGAGGGTCCCGAGTCGTGGATCGGGACCTACACCAGGGTGCGTCTCACCGGGACCACCGGCTCGACGTTCACCGGATGGCCGGTGGAACGGGAGTTGGCCGTCGTGGGGTGACGAACGTGATGTGGGAAATGGCGCAGCGGGAATACGACCTGCTGCGTCCCCAGCTCCCCCAGTTCTGCGGGTGCGACACCTGCCGGGGGGACGTGCTCGTGTACGCCCTGAACCGGCTCGAGGCCCACTACGTGTCTACCAGGCAGGGCGAAGTCCTCACCGGACTGTCGCTCTCCACCGATCAGGCGCGCGCGAAGACGGACGTGGTCCTGATGGAGGGATTCCGGAAGGTCGCGATCGCTCCCCGCTGCGGGGCCGCACCGGTGCAGCTCCCCTAGCTCGCTGACGGCGCTCCATGCGGGCGCCCATTGTACAATTCGCGTTGGCGTTCGGGGCCGGTCTCACCGCCGGCCTCTTTCCGTGTCTCGATCCTCGCAGCATTCCGCTCGCACTCGGGCTCGCCGCGGCACTCGGCGTCGTGTCGTGGCGGTGGTACGCGCGCGCCCCCCGGACGGCCCTGGCGGTCGTGGTCCTCGCCGGTGGCGTGCTCTGGGGTGCCGCGGCCCAGCGTTCCGACGCCGATACGTGCGCCGGGCGGTGGACCGCCGAGGGCGGGGGGAATCATGCGGTGGTCGTCCGGCTGCTCGATCCCGTCTCACCCGCGGGCGAAGTGGTCGGCGGCGATCCGGTGGATGCGGCGTGCGACGGCGAGATCCCGCTGCGGTGGCCCCCGGACAGCGTGGCGCAGGGGGGCACCACCTGGCTCGTGTCGGGCCGCTGGCTCAGCGAGGGTGCGGGAGCACGCGGCGTGCTGCGGGTGCGACGCGTCCGCGTGCTCGATGCCAGGCCCTCTGGCCGGGGCGGCATCCGCAACGCCATCTCGACGCGCGTGCACGCGCTCTTCGGTACGCAGGCGCCCCTCATCGACGCGCTCGTCATCGCCCGCCGCAACGCGCTCGACCCCGACGTGCGGGAACGGTTCGCGCAGGCGGGTCTCGCGCACCTCCTCTGTGTCGCGGGGCTGCACGTCGGCTTTCTGGCGGGCTGGCTGGCGGTGCTGCTGCGCCGGTTGCCACTCTCGCCCACGGTACGGTACCTCGCGGGTGTCCTGCTGGTTCTTGCCTACGTCTGGCTCCTCGGGTTCCCGGCGCCCGCGACCCGCGCCGGCGTGGGGCTCGCCGTCGCCGGGTTCGCGCGCCTGCAACAGCGTCTGGTACCTCCCCTCGCCCTGCTCGCGCTCACCGCCATCATTCTTCTCCTCGTCGACCCCTTCGCGGCGCACTCCGTGGGTGCGTGGCTGTCGTTCGCGGCGGTCGGCGCGGTCTTCGCCGCCGCCCGGGCCACCTCGGGCGCTCCGTGGTACGTGCGGCTCGTCGCGCCGGGCGTCGCCGCCACACTGGTGACCGCGCCGATTACGGCATTTGCCTTCGGTACCGTGGCCCCCATCGGCGTACTCGTGAACCTCCTCGCCATTCCGCTGGCGGGCATCGCGGTCCCCGGTGCCATGCTCGCCTTGATCGTCTCGCCGGTGGTGCCTCCTCTGGGCGCGCTCCTCGCCCGCGGCGCCGGGGCGAGTCTCGCGTTGCTCGATGTGGTCGCGCGTGCCGGGAACCGCGTGCCCCTGGGGCACCTCGTGATGGTGGCGGGTCCGGCGGCCGCGTCGACCTGGCTCGCGGTGCTCCTGGTGGCGTGGTGGCTCTGGCGGGCCCCACGGCGGCCGTGGGTGATCGGTGCCCGCGCGCTGTTCGTAGCCACGATCCTCATCTGGACCGCGGCATTCCGGCCTCAATCACTCGACGATTGTCGTTGCCTCGCGGTATCTTTTCTGGACGTCGGGCAGGGTGATGCCGCGGCGTTGCGAACGCCGGGTGGGCAGTGGATCGTGATCGACGGCGGTCCGCGCCTTCCGGGGAGCGACGCGGGCCGGCGGGTGGTGGTGCCGTACTTGCGGCGGCACGGCGCGCGGGGACTCGCGCTGATGATCTCCACCCACTCGGACGCTGATCATCTGGGTGGTTTGCCCGCGGTGGTGGCGGCGTTTCCGCCGCGCCTCGTGCTGGAGCCCGGCGAGCCGCTCGCCCGGCCGCTGTACTTCGAGTTCCTCGCGGCCGTGGAAGGGGCAGGCTCCCGCTGGCGGGCGGCGCGGACGGGGGATCGCGTCACGCTGGACAGCGTGGTGATCCAGGTCCTGAGCCCTGACGATGCCTGGATGGGCGTGCCCGTGGATGTGAACGACCACGGCGTGGTGGTGCTGGTGACGTATGGAACGACCCGCATCCTGTTTCAGGCCGACGCGGGTGTGCCGGTGGAGGAGCGGCTGGCGGGGATCGTCGGGCACGTGGACCTGCTCAAGGTGGGGCACCACGGGTCCCGGAGCGCCAGCTCGGAGGAGTGGCTGGCGGAGCTCTCCCCGCCGGTGGCCGTGATCAGCGTGGGCGCGCGGAACCGGTACGGTCACCCCGCGCCCGAAGTGCTCGAGCGCCTCGCGCGACGCGGAATCCGGGTGCTCCGGACGGACCAGCGCGGCACCATCACCTTCACGAGTGACGGTCACCATGCACCACGGGACGTCGGTCATCACGATTGAACGGTTCATCGTGGACCAGGAGCGTCTGCATCCCGAGGCCAC
>DATBCM010000066.1:0-9399 GCA_036270455.1 Gemmatimonadales bacterium
ACCGCCACCAGAAAAATGACGCCGGACGCGAGCGTCTCGGCAAAATCCCGGGTGGACCAGGGGTCCGCAAAGCTCGCGGACTCGATTCGATGAACGGCCGGAAGGTCTCGGGCCTCAGTCGGTCGAACGCGGCACGGGGCGTCCGTGAGCAGCCTCCCATTTTGCCTGCGCCTCCGCCGGCCGGCCGTACTCGGGTTCGGCGGTGGCGAAGTCCTCGATCCGGCGGCCCACCCCCGGCCGTCCCGCGAGCGCCAGCATCACCACGGCCGTGGGCGGAAGCTGATCGAGGGGAACGGGAGGCACGCCGGTCCACTGGATCACCTCGTCGCCGTATCGCACCGCGCCGTCCCCCACCGCCAATGCCGGCCGCCCGTCTGTGGAGCGCTGCGCGAGCTCGGTGATGGTCGTCAGGGTCGGCGGCACGAGCGTGTCGACCCGATCGGCGTGCACGACATATACCGCTGCGTACACCTGACCACGCAGGGCGTCGAAGCAGGCCGCCACCGGCACACTGCCCACGCGCTCCGCCGCTCCCGCGGCCGCCGCGAGCAGCGAGGGAACCGCGATCACGTCGGCGCCGGACTCCTGCACCAGACCCTTCGCCGCCGCCCACCCGATCCGCAGGCCCGTGAACGAGCCCGGGCCATCACCCACCACGACCGTATCCAGATCGGCCACGTGGGCGCCGGCGCGGGAGAGCGCGAAATCGATCAGACGCACGATCTCGGCCGCGTGACGCCGCGCGCCCTGTTGATGCGCGCCGGAGCCCACACCCGATCCGTCTCCCACCGCCACGCTCGCGATGTCGGTCGCCGTGTCTATCGCGAGAATGGTGACGCTCACTCCTCCTCCAGGGACCGGCGGTCCGGATCGTCGTCATGCGCCAGACGGAAATGCCGGTCGAGCGGAGGGGCCCACGTGCCCGCCCGTTCTGGCCACTCGATCAGCACGATGGCCCGTTCGCGCTCCATCTCATCGAAGCCCAGGTCCCGCGCTTCCGCGGGCGCCTTGAGGCGGTAGCCGTCCACGTGGTAGACCGGGCCGGCGGGTGCGCGGTACCGGTGGACGAGCGCGTAGGTCGGACTCGTGGCGGGAGACTCGGCCCCCAGTCCGCGGCAGATGGCCTGGACCAGGGTGGTCTTCCCTGCCCCCAACTCTCCCGAGAACCCAAGCACGGCCGGAGCCTGGAGCGTGCGCCCCAGCTCCTCACCGAACCGGCTGAGCTCGTCCGCGGTGAGGCGCACGGCGCCCGGCATCGCTCTCCGCCTTCAGGTCGAGGATCTGGTCGCGCAGGAGGGCCGCGGCTTCGAAGTCGAGCTGCTCCGCCGCCGCCTGCATCTGGGACTCCAGCAGCGCGATGAGCGCCTCGCGTTCGCGCGGCTCGCTCGGCCTCTTCGCGCCGCCGGTCTCGGGACGCCCGACGCGGGCATCCGCCACGCGGGTGACGAACCGGACATCGAGCACGGACTTCACGATCGACGTCGGCGTGATGCCATGCTCCACATTGTGCGCCTGTTGCAGAGTGCGGCGCCGGCTCATCTCGTCCAGCGCCCGCTGCATGGATCCGGTCATCCGGTCGGCGTAGAGAATGGCGCGGCCATGGAGGTTTCGGGCGGCGCGCCCCACCGTCTGAATGAGGGCGCGGTCCGAGCGCAGGAACCCCTCTTGATCGGCGTCCAGAACCGCCACCAGCGAGACCTCGGGCAGATCCAGCCCCTCGCGTAGCAGATTGATCCCCACCAGGACGTCGAACTCGCCCAGCCGGAGGCCGCGGATGATTTCGACCCGCTCGATGGCGTCGATTTCGGAGTGCAGATACCGCACCCGCACGGCCTGCTGTTGCAGGTAGTCGGTGAGATCCTCCGACATCCGTTTGGTCAGCGTGGTCACGAGCACCCGCTCCCCCACCTTGGCCCGCTCCCGAACCTCATGGAGCAGGTCGTCCACCTGACCCTTCACCGGCCTGATCTCGACCTCCGGGTCGACGAGCCCGGTGGGACGGATGATCTGCTCGACCACCACGCCGCCGGACAGCTTGAGCTCCGCTTCGCCCGGCGTGGCCGAGACGAAGATCATCTTGGGCGTCATCCGGAAAAATTCGTCGTACTTGAGGGGCCGGTTATCCAGGGCCGAGGGGAGCCGGAACCCGTAGTCGACGAGCGTCTGCTTTCGCGAGCGGTCTCCTTCGTACATCCCGCCGACCTGAGGCAGAGTCTGATGGGACTCGTCGATGACGCACAGGAAGTCGTCGGGGAAGTAGTCCAGCAGGCACGCCGGGCGCTCCCCGGGGACCCGACCGGTGAGGTGACGGGAGTAGTTCTCGATCCCGGAGCAGCGGCCCACTTCGAGGAGCATGTCCACGTCGAAGGTGGTCCGGGCCTCGAGCCGCTGGGCCTCGACCAGCTTGTTTTGCGCCCGCAGCTCTCCCAGCCGGTCCTTCAGCTCGGCGCGGATCGCCCCCACCGCGCGCTCCACGGACGGGCGCTGGGTGACGAAGTGCGTCGCCGGGTAGATGGCGGCCCGCTTGAGCTCGGCGATGGCGTTGCCGGTGACCGGGTCGAACTTGGTGACCCGCTCCACGGTGTCGCCCCAGAGCTCGATCCGGACCCCCTGCTCCTCGTACGCCGGAAATACTTCGACGGTGTCGCCGCGCACGCGGAACACGCCCCGCTCCAGCGCGACGTCATTGCGGGTGTACTGGATGCGCACCAGGTCTTCGAGAATGGCATCGCGTCCCCGCTCGTCCCCGACGGCGACCGTGACCATCAGCTTCTTGTACATCTCGGGGTCACCCAGTCCGTAGATGGCCGAGACGCTGGACACCACGATCACATCATCGCGCTCGATCAAGCTGGACGTCGCCCGCAGCCGCAGCCGGTCGATGTCGTCGTTGATTGACGAGTCCTTCGCGATGTACGTGTCGGTCTGCGGCACGTAGGCTTCGGGCTGATAGTAGTCGTAGTACGAGATGAAGAACTCGACGGCGTTCCGGGGAAAGAACGCCTTCAGCTCCCCGTAGAGCTGAGCGGCGAGGGTCTTGTTATGGGACAGAACGAGCGCGGGCTTGCCGTGCGCCGCGATCACCTGCGCCACCGTCATGGTCTTTCCGGATCCGGTGACGCCGAGGAGGGTCTGGTACCGGTCCCCGCGGGCGAGTCCCTGGGTCAGCTCCCGAATCGCGCGGGGCTGGTCGCCGGCGGGTTGGAACGGGGCCTCAGGGGCGAAGGGCATCCGAGAAAGTTACACCGCGGGCCCCTCCAATTGAGCCCCCGAGTCCCGGCGCGAGACTTCGGTGACGCCTTTCACGCGGCGGACCGCGCGCATCACCTTGTTCAGGTGGGTCTGGTTCTCGACCTCCACCAGCAGGGCGCCGAACACGGACCCGTCGCGGGAGGCCAGCTCGGTGGAGCGGATGTTCGTGCCCGTCCCGCTGACCGCTTCACAAATGTCCGCATACAGACCGCGCCGGTCCTCGCCGCCCACCGCCAGCCGCACCACGAAGGTCTCGCCTTCGGACTCCTGCCAGTCGATCTCGACCCGCCGTTCCACTTCGTTCGCGAGCGTCAACAGATTCGGGCAGTCGGCCCGGTGAATGGAAATCCCCCGTCCCTGCGTAACGTATCCGACCACGGCGTCGCCCGGCACGGGCTGGCAGCACTGCGCGTACCGGACCATCAGCCCGTCCACGCCCTGGATCTTGATCCCCCGGCCGAGCCGGAGCCGCTGCATCACGCGCCCGAATCCGGTCGGCCGCGGCGCCTGGATGGCGTCCGCAGGCAAATCAGGGTAGAGCGCTTTCATCACCTGGCCCAGGGCCACGTCTCCGCGCCCGATGGAGGCCTCGAGCATCTCGCCGGTCCCCACGGACAGCGCGGCCGCGGCCGCCTCCATCTGCCCGGCCAGCGGGGGCTTCAAGCGGCGGCGCCGGAACTCCCGGTCCAGGATTTCCCGACCCAGGGCGACGCTGCGCTCGTGCTCCTCCAGTTTCACCCATTGCCGGATCTTGTGGCGGGCCCGGGCGGTCCGCACATGGGCGAGCCAGTCGCGCGAGGGACGGGCCCGCGGGCTGGTGAGGACTTCCACGGTGTCCCCGTTGGTGAGCGCGCGATGCAGCGGGCTGATCTTCCCGTTGATGCGCGCGCCCTGGCAATGCTGGCCCACCTCCGTGTGGACCGTGAACGCAAAGTCGAGCGGCGTGGCGCCGGCGGGGAGCCGCTTCACATCCCCGCGCGGCGTGAACACGAAGATCTCGTCCTGGTACAGATCGATCTTGAGGAACTCGAGGAATTCCTCGGGCGTGTGCGTGTCCTGCTGCAGCTCGAGGAGCTGGCGGAACCACCCGAGCTGATGGTCGAGCTCGTCCGCCGCCTTGCCTTCCTTGAACAGCCAATGCGCCGCAATGCCGTACTCGGCGGTGCGGTGCATCTCCCGCGTCCGGATCTGGATCTCGTAGAGGCGCCCGCCCGGCCCGAACACCGTGGTATGCAGCGACTGGTAGCCGTTGGGCTTGGGGCTCGCGATGTAATCCTTGATCCGCTCCTGCAGCGGCGTCCAGGCGTGATGGACGATGCCGAGCACGTGGTAGCACTCAGCGACCGTGTTCACGAGCACCCGCACGGCAAGCCGGTCGTGGATCTCCTCGAACGGCCGGTCGCGCTTCTTCATCTTCCGGTGGACCGACCAGAGATTCTTCACGCGTCCGGTGATCTCGGCGTCGGACATCCCGGCGGCGGTCAGTGCCTGGATGAGGGGTCCCCGCAGGCGTTCGATGACCTTGTCCCGCTCCTCCTGGGTCTGGGTGATGAGCTGTGACAGATCGGCGTAGTCCGCGGGCTCCAGGTACTCGAACGCCAGATCCTCCAGCTCCGCCTTCACCCGCGCCATGCCGAACCGGTGCGCCAGGGGCGCGTAGATCTCCCGCGTCTCCAGCGCGATCCGCTGCTGCTGGTCCCGGTTAAGATGCTCCAGCGTCCGCATGTTATGGAGACGGTCCGCGAGCTTGATGATGATGACACGGGCGTCCTTCGCGATGGACAGCAGCAGCTTCCGGTAGTTCTCCGCCTGCTCCTCGGCCGTGGAGCGGAACGTGAGGTTGGAGAGTTTCGTGAGTCCGTCCACCAGCCCGGCGATCTCGGACCCGAAGTCGCGCCGGATGTCCTCGAGCGTGACGTTCGAGTCTTCGACGACGTCGTGCAGGAGGGCCGCCGCGATCGTGGTGGAGTCGAACTGCTGCTCGGCCAGAATGGTGGCGACCGCGACGGAATGGGAGACGAAATCGTCCCCGGAGCGGCGCTTCTGCCCCTGATGGGCGCGCGCGCTCGCGTCGTAGGCGCGGGCCAGGAGCTCCAGGTCGAGACGCTCCCGCTGCCCCGCGACCGCGCGCGCCAGCTCCGGCGCCAGCAGCGGCACCGTGCCGGTCACAGCAGTCCCGCCTCCGCGAAGCTCACGAAGCGCCCTCCTCCGATCACCACATGATCGTACACCGGCACATCCAGCAGGCGCCCGGCATCCACCAGCTGCCGCGTCACCGCCCGGTCATCCGCCGAGGGGGTCGGGTCCCCCGAGGGATGGTTGTGCACCACGATGATCCCAGCCGCCGCCTCGGCGATGGCCGCCCGGAACACCTCCCGGGGGTGCACCAGCGAGCTGTTGAGAATCCCGCGCGTGACCAGGACATCCCCCAGGATCTGACTCTGGCTCCCCAGGGCCAACACATGGAACTCTTCCACCGGGAGGTCCCGGAGCTTCGCGGCGTAGAACCGGTGCACATCCGCCGGCCCCCGCACCCGGTCCGGCGTGGGATCCGACTCCAGCGCATGGCGGCGCCCCAGCTCGAGGGCCGCCAGAATCCTCGCCGCCTTCGTCTTGCCCACGCCCCGCATCCCGGCGAGCTCCGCGGGCGGCCTTCCGGCGAGCCGCCGGACGGAGCCATCCACCCGGGCGAGTGCCTCTCCCGCCACTGCCAGCGCGTCCTGGCCGGTGACACCCGTTCCCAGGAGAATGGCCAGGAGCTCCTGAGCCGTCAACGCGGACGCGCCGAGGAGCCATAAACGCTCGCGCGGGCGGTCCTGATCCAGGTGCTCAGAAAGGCGAAGCGGCATGGCCAGAACCTAGCCCATGCCGCTTCACATTCCGGTACCGGAACAACGCGTTACGCGCCGGCTCCGTGGCATTTCTTGAACTTCTTACCGCTGCCGCAGGGGCACGGATCGTTGCGGCCGACCCCGGCATACGGGTTCGCCGCCACCGCCGGCGCACGGCCGGGGGGGGGCTGGGCCGGAGGCGCATCGGGGGCGATCATCCCGTCGGCCGCTGGCTTGGAGGCCACGGTCGCGGGCGCCCGGCGCGGCGTGCCGCCGGCGGGCCCCGTCAGCGTGCGCGGCGCGGGGCCACCACCCTGACCGGGGGCGGGGGGCGGACCGAACTGGACCTGAATCTTGAACCACCGCTCGGTGAATGTGGCGCGGAGGTCGTTCATGAGATCCACGAACATCGAATAGGCTTCCTGCTTGTACTCGATCAGCGGGTCTTTCTGGCCCCACTGCCGGTACACGATCCCGGTCTTGAGCTGGTCCAGATCGTAGAGATGGTCTTTCCACTTTTCGTCGATTACGGTCAGCATGGTATGCGCCAGCACCTGGTCCGGGAGCCGCGGCGCGTTGGCCCTGGCCTCGAGATCCTTCAGGTAGGCCACCTTGCCCTCGAACGCCTTGTGCACGGCGTCCTGCGCCGCGTGCACCAGATCGTCACGCGTGCGAATCTTGGCCGGATCACTAACGTCCGGCACGGAGAGCAGGAAGCGCTGGAGATATTCGGTGTCGATGAGCCCGCGGTCCCACTCGACGGTGCCCTTGGCCGCTCCGGTCAGCTCATCTGCGAGGTGGGCGACGGCGGCAGCCGTCATCCGCTGGGCTTCGCCCTTGAGCTCCTCGCCACCTTCGAGCGCGAAGAGCCTGAGGGAGTAGATCACCTCGCGCTGCTGGTTCATGACGTCGTCGTACTCGAGCAGCTTCTTCCGGGACTGGAAGTTCTGGAGCTCGACCCGTTTTTGGGCGGTGCCGATGGCGCTCGTCACCCACGGGTGCGAGATCGGCTCGTTCTCTTCCCACCCGCCGGAGAGCTTGGCGATCCGCTCCGACCCGAAGAGCCGCATCAGATCGTCTTCCAGCGAGAGGTAGAAGACGCTCTGCCCTGGATCACCCTGGCGGCCGGAGCGCCCGCGGAGCTGCCGGTCGATGCGGCGGGACTCGTGACGCTCGGTGCCGATGATGACCAGGCCGCAGGGCGGATCGTCGTAACATCCGCGCCGCTTCACTTCGGCCTGTTGGAGATCCGCGACCTCCACCTGCTGGGCGAACGACGCCTCCCGTCCCTGGAGGCCGCAGACTTTGCACTGCTTGACGCCGGCGCCGAGTTTGATGTCGGTGCCCCGGCCGGCCATGTTGGTCGCGATGGTGATGGCGGCCGCCTGCCCCGCCTGAGCCACGATCTCGGCCTCGCGCTCGTGGTACTTGGCGTTCAGGACTTCGTGCTTGAGCCCCCGGCGCTTCAGCAGGCGGGAGAGGGTTTCGGACACGTCGACGCTCACCGTGCCGACGAGGACGGGCAGTCCCCGCTTGTGCTGCCGATCGACCTCGTCCGCGATGGCGTTGTACTTCTCCCGCCGGGTCTTGTAGATGAGGTCGTGCTTGTCCATGCGGCGCACCGGCCGGTTGGTCGGAATCACCGACACCTCGAGCCCGTAGATCTGATAGAACTCGGTCTCTTCGGTCTCGGCGGTGCCCGTCATCCCGGCGAGCTTCTCGTACATCCGGAAGTAGTTCTGAATCGTGATCGTCGCGAGCGTCTGGGATTCCTCGCGCACCGCCACACCTTCCTTCGCCTCGACCGCCTGGTGCAGACCGTCTGACCACCGGCGGCCGGGCATCAGCCGGCCGGTGAACTCGTCCACGATGAAGACCTGACCCTCCTGCACCACGTAATCCACGTCCTTTTCGTAGAGCGCGTGGGCCTGGAGGAGCTTGTGGATGATGTGGAGGGTTTCGCTCTTGACCGCGTAGTCGCCTTCCACCGTGCGGCGTCGTTCCACCTTCTCGGCGGCGCTCAGCTCGTCGTCGTGCTCGATGGCGTGGATCTCATGCGAAATGTCCGGCACCACGAACAGCTGCGGATCCTGGGGCGACATCACCTCCACCCCTTTGTCGGTCAGGTGCACCGAGTGGCCGCGCTCGTCGAGGACGAAGAAGAGGTCGTCCTCGATGTGCCGGAGCCGCTGATCCTTGGCCGGTGACTTCCGGTCCGCCAGGACGTCGAGCTCCACACGCTGCACCGCCCCCTTGACGCCTTCCTCGTTGAGGAGCTTGAGCAGCTTCTTGTTCTTCGGCATCCCGAGCTGGGCCTGATAGAGCTTGGTGGTGGCGTCGTACCGCGTCTTCTCGTCCGCCAGGAGGGGCTCGGCCGCCGCGATCAGGTCGGACACCACGGCCGCCTGCTTCCGGACCAGCTGGACCACCTGACTGTTGAATTGCGCGTACTTGGCGTCGGATTCGGCGCCCACCGCCCCCGAAATGATGAGGGGCGTCCGCGCTTCGTCGATGAGGATCGAGTCCACCTCGTCGATGATCGCGAAGTGGTGCTCCCGCTGGACCCGCTGCTCCAACTGGAAGACCATGTTGTCACGGAGATAGTCGAAGCCGAACTCGTTGTTGGTCCCATAGGTGATGTCGCACCCATAGGCCGTGCGCCGCTCCGGCGACGACGGCTCGGTATCGTCGATGCACCCGACGGTGAGGCCGAGCCAGCGGAAGAGGTGCCCCATCCACTGGGAGTCGCGCCGCGCCAGGTAGTTGTTTACGGTGACGAGGTGCGCTCCGCGCCCGGGCAGGGCGTTGAGATACAGCGGCAGCGTGGCGACGAGCGTCTTCCCTTCCCCGGTCGCCATCTCGGCGATCCGGCCCTGATGCAGCACGACGCCGCCGATCAGCTGCACATCGTAGGGAACCATGTCCCAGGTCAGCTCGTGCCCGGTGACTTCCACGGCCGACCCCTGGAGCCGGCGGCACGTCTCACGGATGGTCGCGAAGGCTTCGGGCAGAAGCGCCATGAGCGCGTCCGCGAGCGCCGCCTTGTACCGCTCTTCGGCCTTGGCCAAGTCCCGGTCCAGCGCCAGGCGTTCCTCAACGTCGGGACAGTCGTGCTTCGCCTTCTTGAGGCGGTCGACCTCGGCCTGCAGCGCCCCGACGCGCTCCGCCAGGACGCCACGGAACTTGGCGGTCTGCCCCTGGATCTCGGCGTCCGACAGGGCCTTCAACCGGCGCTCGTGCTCGTGCACCTCGTTCACCAGAGGCTGAATGCGCTTCAGCTCCCTGGAGAACCGGGTCCCGAACACCTTCTGCACCA
>DATBCM010000067.1:0-4080 GCA_036270455.1 Gemmatimonadales bacterium
CTGATGCCTCGCGTCCTCCTGATCACCAACCCGGCTGCCGCCCGCACCGACGCACGCGCGGTGCTGTCGGTTCGCGACACGCTACGAGGTGCGGGGTGGCGCGTGGAGGTACTCGCCACGGCCGCCCCGGGCGATGCCCGCCGCTTCGCGACCGAGGCCGCCGGTGAGGGGCATGGCGGGTTCGATGCGCTCCTGTCGGTGGGCGGGGACGGCACGGCGATGCAGGTTGCCGCCGGCCTGGTGGGGAGTGGAATCCCTTTGGGGCTGGTCCCTGGAGGGACCGGCAACATCCTGGCCCGGAATCTCCGTCTCCCGATCGATCCCGTACGCGCGGCGCGGGCGATCCTGAAGGGCACGCCCTACCCTATGGACCTGGGGCGGATGCCGCGCGCTGACGGGGATCATTTCTTCGCCGTCTGTGCCGGGGCCGGATACGACGCACAGATCATGGCGGCCACGGACACCATGTTCAAACGCCGCTGGAAGATCGCCGCCTACTTCATCAAAGCCCTCACGACGCTGCCCCAGGTGAAGAGCGTCGCGCACCGCGTCACCATCGACGGCACCGAGCACCATCTGGACGCCGCCATGGTACTGGTCGCCAACTGCCGGGAGCTGGTTCCCCGCGTCGTGAACGTCTCTCCCGCCGTGTGGCCCAACGACGGTGTGCTCGACGTCATCGCCCTGCGCGCCGACGGCGCGTGGGACAGCGTGGTGTCGTTCGCGACGTTCCTGCGCACCCGCGGCGCCAGCGACCGATCAGGACGAATCTGGAGCGCCCGCGGCCGGACCATCAAAGTGGAGGTGCCCGACGGCACGCCGCGTCGGGTCCAGCTCGACGGCGAGCTGGTGGGGTCGACGCCCTTCGACGTCGACGTCGTACCCGGTGCGCTGACCGTCCTCGTGGATCCTGCCACCGTCCCGGGAGGCGTTGGGAAAGGGAGCTCGAATGGCCGATAGCATCCTGCTCATCGACGACGACGAAGGCGTGCTCCGCTCGATCGGCGCCTATTTCGAGCGGCTGGGCACCGAGGTCTACCGGGAGGGCACGGTGAAAGATGGGTTGGACACGTTCGACCGCGTGCGTCCCGACGTCGTGGTGCTCGACCTCCACCTCCCGGATGCAGAAGGGCTGTCGGCCCTGGAGGCACTGAAGGCCAAGAACGCCGCGGTCGTTCTGCTCACGGGACACGGGGACATATCGACCGCGGTGCAGGCCATGCAGCTGGGTGCCGAGAACTTCCTGACCAAGCCGGTCGATATGCCACACCTCGCGGCCGCGGTGGCCCGCATTTCGGAGAAGGTCCGCCTTCGCCGCCAGAACGAACGGCTCGCGTCCGGTGGGGTGGCATCCCCCGACGGCCTCGATGGGTTGGGAGTGTCGTCCACCATGCAGGAGCTGGCCCGGCAGGTGAAGCTCCTGGCGGCGAGCGAGCGGACGACGGCACTGCTCACCGGCGAAAGCGGGACCGGGAAGGGGTGGGCGGCGCGCCTGGTCCACCGGATGAGCCCCCGGTCGAGCGGCCCGTTCATCGAGGTGAACTGCGCCGGTCTGTCCGCCACCTTCCTCGATTCGGAGCTGTTCGGGCACGAGCGTGGCGCCTTCACGGACGCGAAGGAGCGCAAGCAGGGGCTGTTCGAGCTGGCGGACGGCGGGACGCTGTTCCTGGACGAGATCGGGGACCTGGCGGCCGAGCTCCAGCCCAAGCTCCTGAAGGTGCTGGAGACCAAGTCCTTCCGGCGGTTGGGGGGCACCCGGGAGCTGACGGTGGACGTCCGGCTCATCGCGGCGACCAACCGGGATCTGGTCAGCGACGTCAACGCCGGACGCTTCCGCGAGGATCTGTACTACCGGCTGTCGGTCATGCCGCTGCGGCTCCCGGCGGTGCGTGACCGGTCGCGCGAGGACCGGATCGCCCTGCTGACCCGCATCCTGACGGACCTGCACCAGCAGCTCCCCGGATCACCGTCCGAGTGCTCCACGGAGGCGCTCGACCGCTTGCTGTCCGGGACCTGGCCCGGGAACGTCCGGGAGATGCGCAACGTTCTGGAGCGGGCCATGATTCTCGCCCGGGGCCAGCCCCAGATCGGGCTCGAGCACTTGCCGGCGGAATTGCGCCGGAGCACCGCGGGGTCGCGGCATCAGCCGCAGAGTCTGGCGGACGTCGAGAAGGCCCAGATCGAGCGGGCACTCCGGCACCATGGGGGCAACCGCACGCGCGCGGCGAAAGAGCTCGGGATTTCGCGGGCGACGTTGATCAACAAGATTAAGGCGTACTCACTGGATCTCTGAGGTCGACGATGGCGGAGAAAGAGAAACTCAAAGAGCACGACGGGATGGTCTGTCGTGCGTGCGGCAACGAGGAGCGGGCGTCCGAGGGGTATCCCTGCCAGGACTGCGGGACCTTCATCTGCCTGATCTGCACCTTCCGGGGCGTGACGCGCTGCAAGGCCTGCCAGGAAAAGGCCGGCGCCACGAACTAGAGACCGCGCGCCCGGATCTCCTTCCGCACTTCGTCCTCCGTCATCCCCAGCTCCTTCGCCAGCGTCCGGATCGCCGCGTCGACACCCGGCCACTCCTGTGCGGCAGCCAGCGCTCCGAACGCCACGTCCTCCAGAGCGGCCGTCCGCTCCTCGAGCTCGCGCGTCCGGACCTGCACTTCGCTGGCCAGCCAGCGCTCGAGCTCACGCCGCTCGATCTCCAGCTGCCGCCGGCGGAGAGCGGTGCGCATGGCCAGCTCCAGCTCGTCGAGGTCGACCGGCTTGATGAGGTAGTCGAAGGCGCCGAGCTTCAGGCACTCGACGGCGGTGCGGGGCTCGTCGACGGCGGTGAGCATCAGGATGGCGACGTCGGGGTCGCGCTCGAGCACCTTCGGGACCAGCTCGACCCCGCTCACGCCGGGCATACGGACGTCGCAGAGCATGAGGTCGAAATGGTTCTGCGCCACCCGTTCGAGCGCGGTGATGCCGTCCCGGGCCATGACCGCGCGGTACCCCAGGCGGGTCACGAAACGCTCCAGGGCCTGACGGATGGAGTCCTCGTCGTCGACCACCAGGACGCTGGTGGGAGTCGCGGCGGCGGTCATGTGGCCACGAAGGTATTCAGCGCTATCTTCGGACGCAAATGAAATCCACGTTTGTTCCAGCCCTGACCGCCGTTTCCGGCATCACCGTGGGACACTGGACCCATGCCTCGGGGGGGACCGGCTGCACCGTCATCCTCTCCCCTCCTGGAGGGATGCGGGCCGCGGCGGCCATCCGGGGCCGCGCCACCGGCACTCGCGAGTTCGACGCACTCTCCCCCCGGCATCTGGTGCCCCACATCGATGCCGTCCTTCTCACCGGCGGCTCGGCCTACGGGTTGGGGGCGGCGGATGGCGTCATGCGGTGGCTCCGGAAGCAGGGGCGGGGACTCCCCGTCTCTCCGACCCAGGTGGTCCCGATCGTCCCGGCGGCGGTGATCTTCGACCTCCCCGCGGACGGCGCCCCGCGGTGGCCAGGGCCCGACGACGCCTTCGCCGCGTGTGAGGCGGCCGGCCCGACCGTCGCCGAGGGGTCGGTGGGAGTTGTGGCGGGGGCGACGGTCGGGAAGGTCGCCGGGCTGGAGTACGGCATGAAGGGCGGGGTCGGCACCTGGGCGGTCCAAGCGGGAGACGTCATCGTCGCCGCGCTGGTAGTGGTGAATGCTCTGGGGGACGTGCGCGGCGCCGACGGGCATGTCCTGGCCGGGGCCCGCGGGGATGACGGCAAGCCAAGGGATGGGCAGGCGTATCTGGCCGGGGGAGGCGTGCTGTTCGGCCGCATGGCGCAGGCCAGGTCCAACACCACGCTCGCAGTCGTGGCGACCAATGCGGACCTGGACCGCGTCGGTCTGGAGGAGCTCGGGCGGGTGGGGAGTGACGCCCTCGCCCGTCGTATCACTCCGTACGGAACCCTCTTCGACGGCGATGTCTGCTTCGGGCTGAGCACCGCGCAGGTCAAGGCGAAATCGCCGCTGCAGGTTGAGTCTCTGACCGGTGACGTGGTGGCCCAGGCGCTCGAGCGCGCGGTCCGGCTGGCCCGGGGCAACGCGGAAGTCCC
>DATBCM010000068.1:0-3509 GCA_036270455.1 Gemmatimonadales bacterium
ACTGCCGGACGCGGCGCCCCCGCGGGTCCGCACCGATGCTGTCGCCCCGCGCACCGAAGCCGAAGCCATGGTCCTGGGGATTCTCCGGGACGTACTGCGGCGTCCCGACGCGGGGGTGGACGACAATTTCTTCGACCTGGGCGGGGACTCGCTCATGGCCGCCCGGCTGGTGCTGCGCCTGCGAAAGGCAGCTGGGTGCGAGGTGCCGCTGGGGCTCTTGTTCGAGCGGCAGACCGCGGCTGGGCTTGCCGAAGCGATGGAGGGAATCGCCTTGGCATCGGCTCCGGGGCAGCCCGAAACCGCGTCCGGGTCCGGTGAGCGGGTGGAGGTCGAGCTGTGAGCGCACTCGCACTCCTCTCGGAGCTCCGCAGCCGGGGGATCTACGTCCGGGACGACGGCGACCGGCTGAAGTGCGATGCGCCGGCCGGTGCCCTGACGCCCGAGCTGATGGAGGTCCTCCGGCACCGGCGGGGGGAGATTCTGGCGTTCTTCCGTTCGACCCGCTCGGCCGCCACTCGTCTGCGGGCGATCGTACCCATCCAGCCGCGCGGGAGTGCGCCCCCGATCTTCGGCGTGCCTGGTCACAACGGCGACGTGTTCTGCTTCTTGCCCCTGGCACGGCACCTCGGGGAAGATCAGCCGCTCTTCGGCTTGCAGCCCCCGGGGCTCGACGGCCAGTCACATCCCCTCGACCGCATCGAGAACCTCGCGGCGTATTTCGAAGAGCAGATTCGCGTCTTTGCCCCCTCCGGCCCTTTCGTGATTGCCGGCCACTGTGCCGGCTGTGTCACCGCGTTCGAGCTGGGACGCCGTCTCCACGAGGCTGGGGCCGCGCTCGAGTCCGTTGTCCTGTTCGGGGCGCCGTTTTCGGGTCGGTATCGGCTCCTACCCAGGATGCTGGATGAAGTGGGGGCGTCGCTCCAAGAACAAATGCGGCGGGTGATGGGCCACCTGCGGGCGCTTGCGTCCCAGCCGCCCAGGCAGTGGGGAGCATATGTGGGATCGAAGGTGGCTCTGGTCAAGGCGCAACGCGCCGCGGCGGGATCAGCCGAGGCGGATCCCGCGATGGAGTTACGAAGAGCCCTGGAGGGAGCGACCATCGCGGCGGCGCGGCGCTATCGTCCGCGGGAATTCCATGGCCGCTTGCGCTTGTTTGTGTCGTCCAGGTCGGCGCTCCTGACCCGCGACCATCCGCTCCGCTGGCTGGCGTACGCGCCGGACTCGGAGGTTTCATACGGACCGAGCGCGTGCCAACGGGACACGATGCTTCGGGAGCCGCATGCGAAGGCTTTCGCGGAGCTCTACCGGCAGGCAGGGCTTCGACCTGCTTGACAGGTGCTCAGGGCCGCCATTCCCTCGTCAGGCCGGCGGATGACGGGCCGCCCTTATTTCCCGCGCCTTCAAAGGGCTCCCGGCTCGGGCGCGGCCTGAAGGTCTTGCACTGCTGAGGCATCGGGTCTTGTGCGTCTTTCAAGACGCGCTCGCGCCGAGAGCGGTCTTCAGGCCGCGGGAACCTCGATTCCCGATGGTGATCAATTCCAAGAAACACCCCCCCACAAGCGCTTGGAACCGTCGCGACGTATGATCAAGGCATAAACGCTGGTGCGGGTCGCTAGACAGCCCCACAACCACTCGAGGTCCTGTGCAAGTCGAGATCCTGACGCTATGCGACGCCGCGGCCGACTATCAAGGCAGACTCTCACTGCTCGGCGCCTTTGATACGATCCTGTCGGCGTCCTTCCCCGCGACGCACCCGCAATGCAACATCGCGCTGCGCGTCCGGTTCCATCGGATAGAAGAGGGCTCGCACGCGATCCGCATCCACGTCGTTGATGATGACGGTGCTCTCATCATGCCGAACCTTGAAGGGCAGGTGGGTGTTACGTTCGTTGACAACAGCGAAACGGCATCAGTGAACTTCATCCTCGGGATTCAGGGGCTCCCGCTTGCCAAACCCGGGACATATGCGGTGAACCTTGCCGTCGATGGCAAGCAAGAAGCATCGGTTCCCCTGTACATCAAGGAGGCGGCTCACGACGGGGCCGCCTAAACTCCAAGGAGAGTCCATGCGCGTGATTCCCGCCAGCCTGCACCGTCTGCTCGACTTCGTGACCGTCATCGCCTTCGCACTGGCTCCTTCCGTGTTGCATTTGAGCGGATTCGCTGGAACCCTCGCCTACCTTCTCGCCGGTGTTCACTTCGCGCTGACGATGGTCACCCAGTTCCCCGGTGCCCGGCTCCATTTGGTGTCACTCCCGCTCCACGGCGCGATCGAGTGCCTCGTGGGGTTGGTCTTGGTGGCGCTGCCGTGGGTCGCGGGCTGGAGCGGCACTCCGCGAACGTTTTACGTCGCGGCGGGAGTGGTGATCCTCGTTGTCTGGGTGCTCTCACACTATGGTGCCTCCGACAGAGCCGCAGCGGACTAAGCACAAAGCCTCACGCGGATGTCCCGCGTGAGGCTTTGTCGGCTCCGTTGACGAACGGATGAGCCGGTTGCTTAGAGCGGCGAGTTCCCGAAATCCACGAAGTCGGCGCTACCGCCCGCGATCAGGGAGAAGTTGTAACCCATCCCCGAGCCGCACGGGTTGGGGAACACCGGTGACGTCTGGCCCCAGCCGCTTTGCAGCGTCTCGCACACGACATAGGCGCCCGGCGCGAGCCCACTGAGCACGTAGTTGCCATTGCCATCGGTCGTGACGCTCAGGTTCGTCGGTCCGATGGCCGACACCACCCAACCGGACAAGCCATTCCCGGTGGTCACGTCCCGGACCCGCCCCGTGATCATCGCACTTCCCGGAGGGGGCGGGGGGGGCGGAGGAGGTTGAGGCGTCGCGGCGATAGGAGAACACCCTGTCCGCGCGCGGCCCAGGGGGTCAGAGGGGCGAACATGACTGTACGAGGTCGCCGACCGGTGTGCATCAGCCACAGCACACTGGGCCGGGTCCTTCACGGCCGCTTGACCCTGAGCGGCCGCTCTACCAACTGACGTGGACAGCAGCAGCCCGAACGCCAGCAACGGGACGCGCATCTCATCCTCCAGAAGGGGTTAAACCAGGGCGTGGATGGACGCTCGCACTCGTCCAGATGGGGGTCGGTCCTGCGGGTCACCACGGGCCGCAACTGCAAGTGAAAAATAGGGTTGGCCCCGTGTCAGGGTTCTCTCTGAGCACCCTCCCGTCGTGCGACCAATGGGAGCGTGAGATGGCGCACACGACCCCCCGCTGTGTCCCCGGATGCCATCACTCGCGAAATTCGAGGTACGACGATAGGAGATTACGAGTCATGAGCAAGCTTCGGGTGCTGTCTTTCTCTATGTCCATCGACGGCTTCGGTGCGGGACCCCGCCAAAGTCTCATCCACCCGCTCGGCACCACGGGCCCGGAGTTGATGCAGTGGTTTTTCCCCACTCGAGTGTGGCGCGAAATGCAAGGTTTGGCGGACGGGGAATCGGGCGTCGATAACGATTTTGCCCTGCAGGGATTCCGCAACATCGGCGCGTCCATCCTCGG
>DATBCM010000069.1:0-3470 GCA_036270455.1 Gemmatimonadales bacterium
ACCATGACTGACCTTGAGACGTTTCATCCCGTTCTTGAACAGCTCCATCGCCACGTCGGCCACCAGACGCCCGTTGTCCATGACGCCGACCCAGTCGCAGATCCGCTCCAGCTCGTGGATCAAATGACTCGAGATGAACACCGTCGCCTGGTGCTGGGACACGTAGTCGAGCAGAGCGCTCAGCATGTCCCGGCGGACCACCGGATCCAGTCCGTCGGTCGGTTCGTCGAGGACCAAGAGTTCCGGCCGCTGCGCCAGGGCGAGGAGCATCATCAGCTTCCCCTTCTGGCCCTTCGAGAGCTTGCCAAACGGGCGCTTGGGGTCCAGCTCGAAGTCCGTGAGCAGACGCGACGCCCAGGCTCCATCCCAGGTCGGATAGAACTGCGAGTGGAACCAGATCGCTTCGGAGACTGACAAGGTCGGATCGAGGTGCGGAGCCTCCGGGACGTACCCCACTCTGGCGAGCGCCCGCGGCGCCTCTCGTGGAATGGAGTGGCCCAGCACCGTGATCGCTCCGGACTCCGGCCGCAGCAGGCCGAGCACGAGGCGGATGGTGGTGGTTTTCCCGGATCCATTGGGCCCCAGGAATCCGTAGATGGACCCGGTGGGGACCTTGAGCGACAGATCCTGCAGCGTGAAGGCCCTCTTCACGCGGTAGACGAGGTTCTGGATCTCGACGGCGCAGTCGCTCATCGCACCCGCTCCCCGAGCTCCCGCTCGAACGCCTGCGTCACGTCGCGCGTGGAGAGCCCGAGCCGCGCGGCATCCACCAGAAGCCTCCGGACCAGCTCCGTCGCCTGTCGGTCCCGCTCGGCCCCACGCTGACTGGGGGACACTTCGCGGACGAAGGTCCCCATCCCTTGTCGCATCTCGACGAATCCCTCGTCCTCGAGCGCCCGGTACGCCTGCACCACTGTGGCTGGGTTCACGCGCAGACTCGCGGCCAGGTGGCGCACGGAGGGAAGCATCTCTGCGGGGGGGAGCTCACGCGTCACGATCGCCACCCGCAACTGCTCGGCGATCTGCGCGTACAAGGGCGTTGGACTTCTGGGATCGAGTTGTTCAAACATGGCATTGGTGTATTAGAGTTGCGATACACTGTCGCCCAAATCGAGGGGCGTCAAGAAGACCGGAAAGAGTAGGTTTCACCGCGTGTCCAAGCGGATTCTCGTTCTCAACGCCGGCTCGTCGAGCCTCCGGGTGGCTCTCTTCGAGAAAGCCTCCAAGCAGGCCGTGCTCACCGCGATGGTCGAGCGCATCGGGGCCGGGGAAGCACTGCTGCGGATCGATCGGGCCGGAGCCGCCACCCGCACCGAGCCACTGGCTGCCAAGGACCACACCGAGGCCCTCTCGACCCTCCTGGGCAGGCTGGAGCGCGAGGGCGTGCGGCGCCAGGAGATCGTCGCCGTCGGGCACCGCGTCGTGCATGGCGGCGACAAACTCACGGAGCCGGTCGTCATCACGCCCGCGGTGATCACCGAGATCGGCCACGCGTCCGATCTGGCACCCCTCCACAATCCCTACAACCTGCTCGGGATCGAGGCCGCGCGGTCCGCCTTCCCGGGCGTGCCACACGTCGCCGTGTTCGACACCGCGTTTCACTCCACGCTTCCCCCGGAGGCGTACCTCTACGCCATTCCCTATCAGCTCTACCGGCATCACCGGATTCGCCGGTACGGATTTCACGGGACGAGTCACGGGTACATCCGTCATCACCTGCCGGCCGTCCTGAACCGCAAGCTGCCGGCCCGCGTCGTCTCCCTCCACCTCGGCAACGGTGCCAGCGCCTGCGCCATCCTGAATGGCGAATCGGTGGACACCACGATGGGGCTCACGCCCCTCGAGGGCCTGATGATGGGCACCCGGTCGGGGGACATCGATCCGGCCGTCATCGGGCACCTGGTAGGCCGCGAGGAGATGAGCGTCGGCGATGCTTTGGCGCTCCTGAACCAACAGAGTGGGCTCAGGGGAGTGAGCGGGCTCTCGAGTGACGTACGGGATTTGTTGAAGGCCGAGGGCGACGGCGAAACGCGCGCGAAGCTGGCGCTCGATCTGTACTGCTACCGCATCGGCAAGACGATCGGCGCCATGGCCGCGGTGATGGGTGGGGTCGACGCCGTCGCGTTTACGGCTGGCGTCGGCGAAAACGCGGCGACCCTCCGCGCCCGATCCCTGAAGCGGCTTGCGCACCTGGGCATCCGCGTAAATGCTGCGAAGAACCGGACGCTCGCGGGTGGATTCGAGGGAGTGTTCCACGCTGGGCGGGTGGTGCTCGCGGTAGTGCATACCGATGAGGCGCGCGTCATTGCCGTGGCCACCGCCAGGGCCGCCGGCGAATGAACATCCTGGTGTCGGGCGGATCCGGGTTCATCGGTACCGCGCTGGTCTCTGGGCTACGGGCTGACGGGCACCGGGTGCGGGTCCTCACCCGTCACCGGGACGCCGCCGGTCCGGAGGCGCCGTTCTGGAATCCCGAGGCTGGTGAGCTGGACCGCGCCGCCTTTCGTCACGTCGACGCCGTGATCAACCTGTCGGGGTCGACCATCGCGACCCGGTGGAACCCCGAGAAGAAGAAGGCGATCCGGGAGAGCCGCGTCCGCTGTACGAGCCTCCTGGCTGAGACCATGGCGTCGCTCGAGTCTCGTCCCGGCGTCTTCGTTTCCACGTCGGCAACCGGGTACTACGGCGACCGTGGCGATGAAGTCATCACGGAGTCGGCTGCGCCGGGACAGGATTTCCTGGCCGACGTCTGCGTCGCCTGGGAGGTCGCCGCGGCTCCCGCCGTTCGGGCCGGCGTGCGGGTCGTCCATCCGCGCTTGGGGTTAGTGCTATCACCCACGGGAGGCGTGCTCAAGCAGGCCCTCCCCCCCTTCCGCGCCGGGATCGGCGGCCCGCTGGGCACCGGGAAACAATGGTGGAGCTGGATCGTCCTGCATGATGTGGTCGCGGGCTTCCGGCACGCCCTGTTGGAAGAGGCCCTGCGGGGCCCCGTGAACTTCGTGGCCCCCAGCGCGGTCCCGAACGCCGAATTCGCCAAGACTCTGGGCCTGGTGCTGGGTCGCCCGTCGGCCATGCCCGTGCCGACTTTGGCGCTCAAGCTGCTCTTCGGCGAGGCGGCGGACGGCGCCATTCTCACGGGGGTGCATGCGGTGCCCGAAGCCCTGGAGAAGACCGGGTTCCGGTTTGCGCATCCGGAGCTGGAGCCGGCGCTGCGACATCTGCTGACCTGAGGACACCATGACGCGCCAGAACATTTCCAGTGGGACACCGTGGGAGCCCAAGGTCGGCTACTCGCGCGCGGTTCGCGTGGGAGACTTCATCCACGTCGCGGGCACGACGGCGACCGATGAGTCGGGGAAGATCGTCGGCGCGGGGGACCCCTATCGCCAGACGGTCCAGGTACTGAAGAACATCGAGCGGGCGCTGATCAAGGCGGGGGGCACGCTTGGGGACGTAGTGCGGACGCGGAT
>DATBCM010000070.1:0-2154 GCA_036270455.1 Gemmatimonadales bacterium
CTCGCCAAGCGTCAGACGGAGGAGAACCCGGTGTACTACGTGCAGATGGCGCACGCCCGGATGAGCGGCATTTTCCGCGTGGCGGAGCGTGAGCCAGAGAGCGTCCGCCCTGAAACCGTAGACCTCGGGGTGCTGACTCAGCCTGAGGAGGTCGAGATCCTCAAGGACCTGGCGGAGTTTCCGGCCGTGGTGCGTGGAGCGGCCGAAGCGCTCGAGCCCCACGGCATTCCCGGCTATCTCGAGAAGCTCGCGCGGGAAGCGCACGCCTGGTACCACAAGTATCGGGTGCTGGGGGAACCGGAGGAGGCCGCCCGGCTGCTCCTGGCGCGCGCCATCCGGCAGGTCCTGGCGAACGGACTGGCCCTGGTGGGGATCTCCGCCCCGGACCGGATGTGAGATGAGCCTCCTCGTCGTCGGCTCCATCGCGCTGGACTCGGTGCAGACGCCCTTCGGTGAAACCGCCGACGCGCCGGGAGGCTCTGCCGTGTTTTTTGCCGCGGCAGCGGCCGTGCTCCATCCCGTGCAGGTGGTGGGCGTAATCGGCTCGGACTATCCCCTCGGCGTGTTGAAAGGGCTCACGGCCCGCGGCGCCGACCTGGCCGGGGTGGAGCAGGTCAAAGGCGAGTCGTTCCGCTGGAAGGGGAAATACTCCTACGATCTGTCGAGCCGGGAGACGCTCGAGACGCGGCTCGGGGTGTTTGCCGACTTCCGTCCGAAGATCCCCGACAAGTTTCGGGCGGCGCAGTACGTGTTTCTCGGCAACATCGACCCCGGACTCCAGCTCAACGTGCTCGACCAGGTCCGCGATCCCAAGCTCGTCGCCTGCGACACGATGAACTACTGGATCCAGTCGCGGCGGGAAGTGCTCCTTCAGGTTTTGCGCCACGTCGATCTGGTCATGGTCAACGACTCCGAGGCCCGCGAGCTGTCGGGGGATTGGAACGTGTACCGGGCGGCTCAGTGGATTCTCGATCAGGGGCCCAGGTACTGCGTCATCAAGCAGGGAGAGCACGGCGCCTTGCTGGTCGGGAAGGACGAGACCTTCAAGGTGCCCGCGTACCCCCTCCAGCAGGTCTTTGACCCCACCGGCGCCGGGGATGCGTTCGCCGGGGGCTTCATGGCGCACCTGGCGGCGACCGGCGACCAATCGCGTGAGAACTTGCGCCGGGCGATGGTCTATGGAGGCGCCATGGGATCGTTCGCCGTCGAGGCCTTCGGGGTGCAGGGGTTCGACAAGGTGACCCCCGCCGACGTGCGGGCGCGGGCGCGCGGATTCCAGGAGCTGGTGCGGTTCGACCTCGGGGAGGGAGCGGGGGAGTGAGCGACCGGTACGGAGCGGCCGGCGTCCGGCTCGACGTCGCCGAAGAGGCGAAGCGGCGGATCGGCGCGCTCGTGGCGACCACGCGCACCCCGCTCGCACTCGGAAACATCGGCGCGTTCGGCGGCATGGTGCGGGTTCCCGCGGGCTACGAGAAGCCGGTGCTGGTGCTCTCGACGGACGGCGTGGGGACCAAGGTGCTGGTGGCGGCGCAGGCAGGCATTCATCACACCGTGGGCGAGGATCTGGTCAATCACTGTGTGAACGACATCCTGGTGCATGGCGCAACGCCCGTCGCCTTCCTCGACTACATCGCGGCGGGCGTGCTCGATCCGGCGGTGGCGGCCGCCCTTGTGGAGGGGATCGCGCGCGGATGCCGGTCCCACGGCATGACGCTCGCCGGAGGCGAAACCGCCCAGCTGCCCGACCTCTATGCCGCCGGGCATTACGATCTCGCCGGCACCATCGTCGGGGTCGTGGACGAAGCGAAGGCGCTGCACGGGGACCACGTAGCGCCCGGGGACGTGTTGGTTGGATACGCGTCGAATGGACTCCACACGAACGGTTACACCCTCGCGCGGCGCATCGTGTTCGACGAGCTCGGGCTCGGAGTGGGCGACGCGTTTCCGGAGACGACGGACACTGTGGCGCAGGTCTTGCTTGCGGTGCACCGGAGCTACGCCGCAGCCGTGATGCCGGTCATCACCCGCGTGCACGCGCTGGCGCACATTACGGGGGGCGGCATTCCGGGCAACCTGGTCCGCGTGCTCCCGCAAGGCTCTCAGGCACTGGTGGAATCGGGCGGATGGGAGTGGCCGCCGCTCTTCCGGGTGCTG
>DATBCM010000071.1:0-1704 GCA_036270455.1 Gemmatimonadales bacterium
AGCCCGCTCTCGGCCCATGCGCGGCCTGAAGGCCTTGCACTGCCCGGTATCACGGCCCTGCAAGCCGTTCACGGCGCGACCGCGCCGAGAGCGCCCTGTCAGGGCGCGGGAAAGACCGCCAAGGCTTAGTCCCGTGCGAGGGAGCAGGAAGTTGATCGGCGGCCCCGGGTGACGCGCTCAGGCCGCGCGACCGGAGCACCAGCGCGAGGGCACGGCGTGTGCAGGCCTCCCGCGCATGACTTCGCGCCGACGATTCCTCTCTGCTGCCGCCACCGCCGCAGGTGGTCTGGCTCTCTCCTGCACTGACCGGTCCATCATCGCCCCGTTTTTCGCGAGGCGACCAGAAGTGCTCCTGCCCGTCCCTGAACTCTGCGGCATCGAGCACGTCGTCCTCGTGATGATGGAGAACCGCTCGTTCGATCACCTGCTGGGGTGGATGCCCGGGGCCGATGGGCGACAGGCGGGGCTCACCTACTTCGACGCCGCTGGCGCTGGCCACGACACGTACCCGCTCGCTCCCGATTTTCAGGGATGCGGGCACGCTATGCCCGATCATTCCTACGCCGTGGGCCGGGTGGAGTACGACGGGGGCAGATGTGACGGCTGGCTGCGCGCGAACGACATCTACTCGATCGGCTACTACGAACAGGGCGATCTCGGATTCCTCGGCCAGGCGGTGCCGCAGTGGACCTCGTTCGATCGCTACTTCTGCGCGATCATGGCCGAGACCTTTCCGAATCGTGTCTATCAGCACGCGGGGCAGACCGACCGGTTGAGCAACACGGATCTGGTCCTGTCCACCCTGCCGACGATCTGGGATCGACTCGCAGCCCGGGGCCTCTCCGGCCGCTACTACTTCGGTGACGCACCCATCCTCGGCCTCTGGGGCGCCAAGTATCTCCCCATCAGCCGTCCCCTCGACCTGTTCTTTGCCGACTGCGCCGCCGGCACG
Organism: Gemmatimonadales bacterium; assembly: GCA_036270455.1. Taxonomy (GTDB): domain Bacteria; phylum Gemmatimonadota; class Gemmatimonadetes; order Gemmatimonadales; family GWC2-71-9; genus 40CM-2-70-7. The sequence continues at coordinate 953 of DATBCM010000071.1, forward strand.
TTGCCCCATGTCGCCTGCGTCGATCAGCCTTTTCTCACGGAGTTTACGGGGACCGGTTCGGACGACCACCCCTACAACGACATTCGTGCGGGAGAAGCCTATCTGAACAAGATCTACCACGCCGTGACCACGAGCCCGGCGTGGGCGCATACCGTCCTGGTGATCAACTTCGATGAATGGGGTGGATTCTTCGATCACGTTCCGCCCCCGGTCGCGCCGATTTCGGCGGGGGACATGGCGGTCGGCAACACGGATGGACTCCGCGGATTCCGGACCCCGGCGCTCGTGATTTCGCCCTTTGCCCGGCGCGCGCATCTCTCTCACACCCTGTACGACCACACGTCCGTACTACGCATGATCGAGTGGCGCTGGCACCTTGACCCGCTCACCGTCCGCGATGCCACCGCGAACAACCTGGCGGACGAGCTCGACTTCGAGAGTCCCCAGCTCGATGCACCCGTCTACTCCGTTCCCTCAATTGTTCCCACGCCGTGTCCGATGACGAATCCCCTGGGGGTTCGTGCGCACTGGAGCGCGTTGCGGGACGTCGCGGGGCAGCACGGGTGGCCGGTCTAGCCGTCCTCGTCGTGTAAAACCCGCCCCGCGGGCTGATAGCCCGCTCTCGGCCCAGGCGCGGCCTGAAGGCCTTGCACTACATCAGTCGTCATTCAGGGCGTCGCGCCGTTCGCCCTGCCCCATCTTCGGGCGTGATTGGCACTAGAACCATCATCGCCCGATGGAGACGCGTGGTG
>DATBCM010000072.1:0-4556 GCA_036270455.1 Gemmatimonadales bacterium
GGGGGAAGTGACTCTTCCTTCTCTTCGAAGAGCCGCGCGATCTCCACTGTCACCCGCTTCGTTCCACTCGACTCCAGCTTCTTCGGGACGCCCTCGCCACTCGGGTCCTCGGCCAGCGTCTTCAGGAGATTGAAGATCTCGGCCGGCGGTGCGTCCGAGGGCAGCGCGATCTCCTTCACCTGGTGCTGCGTGAGCCGGTTCAGCAGCCCCCCGTAGATCACGCCCTCCAGCACGATGCCGTTGACCGAGAGCTTGCCCTCCTCGGCACGGAGTACGACCGGAGAGAGGCGCAGCAGGCCCATGAGCGCCCGCAGCTCCATCTTCTGCGAATCCTTCGCGCCCGGATCTCGAAAGAGCTCCACAGCGCGGGCGAGGTGGGTGGCGAACGTCTGAGGTGAGAGCATCAGGGATCGCCCAATCTAGACGGGCGGCGAAACACCGGCAACGCGCGACTCCCCAAAGGGGCCGGCCCTCGCGAGATTACCCGCATGAGCACCTCCCTGGACGCCCGCGCGGTCGTCCGCGCTTTGCGCGCCGCGCACTTGCACGACCAGCCACGCGCGGAGCTGCTGCGCGAGGCGTGCGAGCGGATTCGCGCGTGGGGACCCCCGTTTACGTCGGTGTACGCCTACATGCTCCACGGAGAGTCGCTGGTGCTCGAAGCGTTCGCGGGACGTGATACCGAGCATACTACGATCGCCGTGGGAGTCGGCGTGTGCGGGACCGCGGTCGCTGAAGGGGAGGATCAGAACGTCGCCGACGTCGCGGCGGTGGGGAACTATCTCGCCTGCAATCTCTACACCAAGTCGGAGCTGGTCGTCCTCATCCGCCGCGGGACGGCCATCCTCGGTCAGATCGACATCGACTCGGACGTGACCGCCGGCTTCGGCGACCCGGAGCACGCGGCGGTCCGCGAAGTCGCGGATGCGCTCGCGGTTCTCCTCTAGGCCGGCTCGGCCCCTTCCCCGTCGGGCTGCACCAGCTCCAACCGTTTGTCCCGCGCGTTGTGATCGAGGAGTCCCGCGTACCGCCCCCATTCGATCACGGTCCGCAGGACCAGCGATGCCTTGCTGAAGGGCAGCATGATCGTGAGGTCGGCGAGCACTTCGTCATCATCCAGCACGCCGCCTTCGGCCTCCTGCAGCATCATCAGGACTCGCCCGAAGAGGGGATGCTCCATCACCCGCGCCCGCACGATGGGCGTGCGGTCCGCGGTATCGGCGGCCACCAGATTGCGGCCCGCGGGTGTGAGCTTCACCAGCTCCCCCGGCGTCTCGACCCACCCGAGCTGCTCCGCGGCGCGCACCACCGACGTCATCCGGTCATAGTCGACGGCGAGCTGTTCCGCGATGTCGAACACCGATCCCGACTCCTGCGTCCGCCCCGCCAGGTGGTCCAGGAGACCGAGCACTTCGGGAACGTGGACGCGGGGGAATCCCACCAGGCGTGAGGGCACTCCGGGCGCCGTAGGCCGCTCGCCTTCCGGCAAGAGCGTCGCCGTGAGAATCGCGTGGAGCCGGTCCACCATGGCCTGGAACGCCGGCGACCGCGGATCGCGTGGATACGGCAGCGCATTGTCGAGGATCTCGCGGATGTGTCCGGGGTTGGACCCGAACACCACGACCCGCCCCGCGAGGAACACCGCCTCGTCCACGCTGTGCGTCACCACGATGATGGTGGACACGCCCGTCTGCGGGTCCTGCCAGAGCTCCGTCACCTGCGACCGGAGGTTCTCCGCCGTGAGGGCGTCGAGCGCGCCGAACGGCTCGTCCATGAACAGGATCTCGGGCTCCACCGCGAGCGCCCGCGCGAATCCCACGCGCTGCTTCATTCCGCCCGAGAGCTCTCGGGGGTACGCCTGCTCGAATCCCGAAAGCCCTACCAGCTCCACGGCGTGCCTCACCGCGGAGCGGTCCGACGGTTTCAGGTCCCCCCGGCCGACGGAGAGCCCCATCGCCACGTTCTGCTCCACAGTGAGCCAGGGCAAGAGCGCGAAGGACTGAAAGACCATCGCCGCGGTGGACAGCACGCCGTCGACCGGCTTCCCCCGGTAAGTGACCGAGCCGGCGACGGGGCGCGCCAGACCGGCGAGGATCCGCATCAGCGTGCTCTTGCCGCACCCCGACGGTCCGACGAACGCCACGATCTCCCGCTCTTTCACCGTGAGCGAGACGTCGCGCAGCGCCTCGAACTCGCCGGCGTTCGGCAGACGGTACTTCTGCGTGACGTGCTGAGCGTCGAGGAGCACGAGTGGAGGCGCCTGCGTAGGGGCGCTGGTGCCGGTGGTCACTGCGTCACCCCGTACCTCGTCTGGGCATGGATGGCGGCGGGCCGCCAGACCAGGCGGTTCCAGCCGACGACGATGATGCTCATCAGGGTAATGCCGCCGGCCAGGAGCGGGAAGTCGGCCCGGGCGGTGGCATCCGAAATCACACTCCCCAGCCCCAGCGTGGACCGGAGAGAGCCGCCGGCCGTGATGTATTCCGATACGATCGACGCGTTCCAGGCGCCCCCGGCGGCCGTCACCCACCCGGTGACGAGGGCGGGGAACGCGGCGGGCAGATAAACCGATTGCCAGCGACGCCATCCGGTGACCTGGAAGACCTGGGCCGCCTCACTGAGCTGCGGGGGCAGTGCCGCGACCGCCGAGATGACGTTGAAGAGGATATACCACTGGGACGAGAGGATCATCAGCACAATGGAACCGAGATTCAGCCCCACCCCCAGGAGGGCGAGACCCACCACCACCAGCGGGAAGATCATCGGCGCCGGGAAGGAGGCGACAATCTGGATGACGGGCTGCAACACCTGCGCGATCTTCGGACTCCGTCCGATGAGAACGCCGGCGGGGAGGGCCCAGGCGGTGCCCAACGCCACGGCCGCGAGCACCCGGACGAACGTCAGTCCCGCGGCCTCAGCCAGCCGGCCCCACGAAGGTCCCGAAAGCTGGAGCAGGAGCTCCACGAGCCGCCATACACCCCAAATCCCCGCCACGAGCACGAGACCCAGCAGGAGCACGCCGCTGATCCTCAGAAGCAGCGCGCGCCGCGGCATTGGGCGCGGGACGCGGCGCAGCATCCGCTCCGCGGTTCGGAGTGAGCGGCGGAACGGCTGCGTCGCCCGGCGGGCAGTGCGAACGGCGGTGCGCCGGACGTCGTGCGCGCGCATCCGCAAGCGAGAGCGCCGCAGAAACTCGAGCAGCCACGAAGTCTGCGGCGCATCCCCGCTCGAGTCGTCCAGACGGAACCGCTGGGCCCAGACCACGACGGGACGCCACAGCAGGCGGTCGACGGCCACGATCATGAGCGTCATCGCGATGAGGGCGAGCAGAATGGCCCGGCGATCGCCCTGCTCCACCGCCACGCTCATGTACGACCCGATGCCGGGCAAACGGTAGTCGCGGTTCCCCAGCTGAAAGGCTTCGTTCACCATCAGAAAGAACCAGCCGCCCGCCATCGAGAGCATGCCGTTCCACACGAGCCCCGGAGCCGCCGAGGGGACCTCGAGCTTCCGGAAGATCTGCCAGGACCCCCAGCCGGCCACCCGGGAGGCCTCGCGGAGGGGCTCGGGCACGCTCTTGAGCGAGTTATAGAAGGAGAGTGCGAGGTTCCACGCCTGGGCGGTGAAGATCATCAGGATCGCCGCGAGCTCCAGGCCGGCGTTCCGGCTCGGGAAAAGCGCCACCAGCCCGAGCACCAGTCCGGGAAGGAACCCCAGCACCGGAATGCTCTGGAGGATGTCCAGGAGCGGCAGCAGAAACCGTTCGGCCGTGAGAGAGGAAGCGGCCGCCCACCCGAAGACCAGCGCGAACCCGTACGAAATGATCAGCGCGAAGACGCCGCGCGACAGCGAGTACAGCGTGTATTTCGGCAATGCCGACGGCGACAGATCGATGTGGATGGCCTGCACGTAGGGAGCCCCGAACTCCCGCGCGAACGCAACCACGCCGCCGATCGTCGCGCCGATGAAACACAGCACGACGAGGTCGGCGACCGTGACCGGGCGGCGCCGGCGGGTGTCGAGGACATCGGTGGCCTCCAACATGGTGATGAAGATTACTTGCGGCCCCCGCTGGCCCGCCATATACTGGCCGCGGGTCGGCGATGCCGTTCTTCCACTCCTTCGGAGGAGTTCAGGACTATGCGCAAGCGGTTCTCGGCGGCAGTGCTGGTCGCGTGCCTGGGGCTCGCGGGATCGAGCCTTTCGGCGCAGGCAGTTCGTTTCGCACCCCAGATCGATTTCGGCACCAACAGCTACAACTTCGGCATCGGCGGGCGCCTCAATCTTGGTCTGGCCAAGACGTTCGGCGCACCGATCGACGGCGTGGCCTCGTTTGACTACTTCTTCGGGACCGCCGGCATTCACCTTTGGGAAATCAACGGCAACCTCTTCTACAATTTCACCGTGCCCAAGTCCAACATCACCCCCTACGCCGGCGGCGGTCTCGCCATCGCGACGGCGACCTGCCCCCTGGCGGGATGCTCGAGCACCTCGGTCGGGCTGAACCTGGGAGGCGGCGCGAAGTTCAAGCTTCCGCATTCCACGATGACCCCGTT
>DATBCM010000073.1:0-4240 GCA_036270455.1 Gemmatimonadales bacterium
CCCGGGCCGCGTAGGCCAGGAGCAGTGACACGAAGATCTGGAGCTGCTTGCGGTCCACGCCCGGCAGCACGCGGACGGCGCCGATGCCGCTCTGCCGGAAGACGCCCAGGATGTGGGAGAACGAGGCGTAGTTGTCGAGATCGAGGCGCAGCCGGGTGGAGTTCACGAAAATGAACTCGCCCTGCAGGCGGACCTCGAGCTCGTTCTCGACGTTCAGCAAGGCTTTGGTGGAGGCCGTGAGCTCGTCGAGCGCTTTCTGCACCTGCGCGTTCTCGATCGGGTAGAGCTTGAGCGAGCGGAAGGCCGTATAGAGCACGACCAGGAACTCACGCCCCGCATGCCGCAGAAACGCGTCCGAGGCCTGGCTCTCGGCGGAGATCGTGGAACGGCGCGGGGGGGGCGGCGGAGCCTTGGGATCGGTCATGCGCCGAGCTCGCGCAGGGCCCGGCTGACGGCGTTGCGGACGAGCGCTTCCTTGTCGTCCTTGGCGCGGTCCAGCGCGTTCCGGGATTCGGGAGTCTTGATCTTGCCGAGCGCCATCGCCGCACAGGCACGCGTCTCGGGCCCTTCCCCGCGTCCGAGCAACGTGGGCCGCGAGAGCAGCATCCGCGCGAGGGGGGTGACCCCTACGGCGCCGGCCATCGCGCCGTAGGCTTCGAAGAACGCCATCTTCTCGGTCAGGTCGGCGTCCTTCAGCTTCGAGCCATTCACCGCGGCGTCGATCTGCTTGAACGCGTTGCGGTGTCCCTTCGCGGCCAGGAATTTCACGGCCGCAATGCGCACGTCGCGATCGGGATCTTCGATGGCCCGCTCCATCACCCGCATCGCGGACGGACTGCCGATGGCGGTGAGCGCCTCGACCACCGCGAGCTTCAGCGGCCGCTCGCCCAGCTCGAGCAGCCGGCCCATGCCTTCGGGCGCGCCCGCGAGCTTCAGGCGGCCCGCGAGCTTCACCATCTCGAGCTGGGTGTCGCCGTCTTCCGCGGCGAGCGCCTTCAGCACTTCCCCCGCGTTGGCCTGGGCCAATTGTTCCGCGGCCGCGACCACGAGGCCCTTCACCCGTTCATTCGAAAGCCGCGGCACCCAGCCCATCAGCGTGATGAGCGCTTCGGGACGCAGCTCCTGGAACAGGCCCGACAATTCGTCCTCGGTGGGATGCACCGTCGCCTCGTCCAGGGACTGGAGCAGCTGCGACAGGGCTTCGGGCTGCGACAGCCGGTTGGGCAAGGCTTCGAGCGACTGCTTGTGATCGGTGATCAGTTCGCGGGCGCGCTGCAGGATGACGCGCGTCTCCCGCAGGATGTACGCGACTGACCGGAAGTCCCCCGCGCTCAGGAGATACGGAATCAGATTCTCGAGAATGGAGATCAACTCGGCCCGGACTGTGCCGTAGGTCTGGAGCTCGAGCAGGTCGAACAGCATCGCGATCACGTTGCCGCGGAGATCCTGGGAGTACTCCCGGTCCACCTCTGAGTGGATGTATGCGATCTCCTTCTCGTCCAGGAAGTAGAGCGTCGTGTCGAAGTCTTCGATCGACACCATCCCCGCGGGCCGGGGTGGCGCCTCCTCGTGCGCATACTGCACCACGTCGCTCTTGGTCACTTCGGGGATCGGCTCCCCAGCCTCGATGGGCACCGCGTTCTCGCTGAGGAGCTCGCGGAAAGTGTGGGCGATGTACTGGAAGTCCTGCTCCCAGAGCAGGGTGAGGATGTCGTCGGCGGCATCCGCCTGAAGCGTGCGGGCCTGATGCAGGATGCGAAGGAATTTGGGCAGCTCCTCCGCCTCCACTCCCTGCTTGAAGGTGAGCGAGCGGACGCCGTCCTTATAGAGGAGCCAGGCGATGCTCTCGCCCTTGTTCTCGTGGGAGTAGACGGTTTCGTCCTCCCACTTCAGCTCACCTTCCGTGACCTGCAGCTGGAGCTCGTCCACCGACTGGAACACCTGCCGGAATCCGGAGCGCACGTTATCCACCGCACGCTGGTAGACAGGATTGTTGGGGAGATAGAGCTGCGTCGCCCGGACGCCCTTGTTGACCAAGCTCAAGAGCTCGGTAATCTGGGACGGGGGAAGGGCCAGCTCGTCCACGGGCGGGTTGGTCAGAGCGAGGCTCCGGTCACGTCGGCCACCCAGGCGACATCCTTGTCGCCCCGGCCACTCAGGTTGATCAGGACCACGTCCTCGGGCCCCCACGCCCGCGCCCCGCGCCGCGCCAGCACCCAGGCGACGGCATGAGCGCTCTCCAAGGCCGGCACGATTCCTTCCAGCCGGCTCATCTCCTTGAAGGCGTCCAGAGCCTCAGGGTCAGTCACCGCTTCATACAATACCCGGCCCGTGTCCTTGAGGTAAGCGTGCTCGGGCCCCACACCCGGGTAGTCGAGCCCCGCGGACACCGAGTGCGCGGGCTGCACCTGACCGTCGGCGCTCTGCAGGAGATAGCTGAGACTCCCGTGAAACACCCCGGGCCGCCCCTTCGACAGGGAGGCCGCGTGGCGCTCCCCCGACAGCCCCTCGCCGGCCGCCTCGACCCCCACCAGCCGGACCGCGGCATCACGGCGAAAGCCCTCGAAGACCCCCATCGCGTTCGAGCCACCTCCGACGCAGGCCACGACGGTATGGGGAAGGCGACCGTATCTCTGGAGCACCTGCTCGCGCGCCTCCCGCCCGATGATCGCCTGGAAGTCCCGGACCATGCGCGGAAAAGGATCCGGCCCGACCACCGACCCGATGATGTAGTGGGTCGTGTCCACATGGGTCACCCAGTCGCGGAGCGCCTCGTTGGTAGCGTCCTTCAGGGTCTTCGTGCCCGAGGTCACCGGCACGACGGTCGCGCCCAGCAGTCCCATCCGGTAGACGTTCAGGCGCTGCCGGTGGGTGTCCTCTTCCCCCATGTAGACCACACACTCGAGACCGAACTTGGCGCAGACCGTGGCCGTCGCGACTCCGTGCTGACCCGCCCCGGTTTCCGCGATGATCCGGCGTTTTCCCATCCGCAGGGCCAGGAGGACCTGGCCCAGCGTGTTGTTGATCTTGTGTGCGCCGGTGTGATTCAGGTCCTCACGCTTGCCCAACACGCGCACACCGTTTCCGAGTACCTCTGAAATCCGGGCGAGGTCCGTGACCGGGGTCGGCCGGCCCACGTAATCGCGCTGGAGCTGTCCCAGCTCCTCCCAGAATGCCTGGTCGTCCCGCACGCCGTCATAGACGCGAGCGAGCTCATCGAGCGCCGCCATCAGGGTCTCGGGGACATACCGTCCCCCGTACGGCCCGAACCGTCCGTCGCCGTGCGTGTCGGTCACCGGGACCGCCGCAGCACGCCCGAGAGCGCCCGCACCGCCGCCGCCGGATCGTCGGCCCGCGCCACGGCCTCACCCACGAGTACCAGATCGGCCCCCGCCGCCGCCGCTCGTTCCACCGCTCCTCGCTCCTCGATGCCGCTTTCCGCCACTGCGAGAATCCCCTTTGGCACTGCCGGGATGAGCGCCTCCGCCACCCGCAGGTCGGTCACGAACGTGCGCAGATCCCGATTGTTGATCCCCACGGCCGTCGGTGAGACGGCGAGGGCCCGGTCGAGCTCTTTCCGGTCATGCGCTTCCACTAAGGTCGCGAGCCCCAGCGCCGTCGCCGCCGACGCGAGGTGCCTGATCTCCCCGTCCGTCAGCGCCCGCACGATGAGGAGTACCAGGGACGCCCCCGCCGCCCGCGCCTCGAGGAGCTGCAGCTCGTCGACGATGAAGTCCTTTCGCAGGGCCGGTATCGAGATCGCCCGGGTCACTTCCTCGAGGTCGTGCAGCGACCCCCCGAAATGTGCCTCTTCGGTGAGGACCGAGACGGCCACCGCCCCTCCGGCCTCGTAGGCCGTGGCGTGGCGGACCGGGTCCAGATCGACCCGAATGTCCCCAGCCGAGGGAGACCGGCGCTTGATCTCCGCGATCACCCCCACGGTGGTCGCGGCGACGAAGGGCCCGAAGGCGGGCGGCGCCGGGGTCATGCCGGCCAGCCGCTCGAGATCGGGCCGACGCCCCCGAAGTGTTTCCACCAGGGAACGTGTGAGGGCGAGAATGGCGTCAATGCTGGCTCTTGGCATCCTTGCATTCGGTCGATATTCGGGTAGATTGATTTCGGCTTCTTTTCGGGAGCGAGCAGTGCCCCTGACCCGGCGTCAGCACGAGATCCTGGACTACCTCCGCGAGCACATCGACGACAAGGGGTACGCCCCTTCCTTCGAAGAAATCGCGGAGCG
>DATBCM010000074.1:0-4831 GCA_036270455.1 Gemmatimonadales bacterium
AGACCGTTCGTGGTGAGTGCGATGTCGGTGAGACGGCGGTCGCCCCGGAGGAGCCGGATCAGCTCCGGCAGCCAATGGCGTAAGAGGGGTTCTCCCCCGGTGAGGCGGATCTTGGTCACGCCCAGCCCCGCGAAGACCCGCGCGACCCGCGAGATCTCCTCGAACGTGAGAATCGATTCGCGCGGCAGCCAGACGTAGTCATCCTCGGGCATGCAGTACCGGCACCGCAGGTTGCAGCGGTCGGTCACCGAAATGCGGAGGCTCCTGAGGGGCCGGTGCAGCCGGTCCAGAACTGTGAGGCTCATTGCGGTCCCACCATGGACGGATGGCCCGAGGGGTCGACCCAGGTGGCCGTACCGTCCGCGCGCAGCTCTTTCTTCCAGACCGGGAGGCGCTTCTTGACCTCCTCAATGACGTACCGGCAAGCCGCGAAGGCGTCGGCGCGATGGGGAGTCGCTACCGCGATCGCGATGCTCGCTTCCTCGGCCGACACCAACCCCAGGCGGTGCCGCACCGCGACCCGGGCGTCCCCCCATTGGCGCCGCGTTTCCGCCACGATGCGGTCCAGCTCCGCCTCCGCCATCGCATCGTATGCGGAGTACTCGATGGCGGTCACGCCTCCGTCCTCAGGCCCATCCCGGACCGTCCCCAGAAAGGCGCAGGTCCCTCCGCAATGCGGCGCGGAGACCTCGGCCAGCAGGGCTTCGAGCGCGAGGGGCGCAGTGGTGAGGTAGTTCATCGGCCGTCAGCCGCCTGCGAGGGGAGGCAGGAGGGCCAACTCGTCGCCGTCGGAAATCCGGGCGTCGAGGCGGACGTGGCGCAGGTTCAACGCGGTGAGGGGCTGGGCCGGGAGAGCGGATGCGCCAGGCCACGTCGCCTGGATCAGCTTCATGACGTCCGAGACGGTGGCCGGCAGCGGGACGGTGAGGGTCCCCTCGCTGCGCCCCGCCAGCTCCGCGTAGCGCGCGAAGAACCGTACCCGTACCGTCCCCTGTGTCCCCGAAGCGCTCCTCATCGGGGTGAACCTACAGGTTTCTACCGGCCGGTGGTACCCGTCATGAGTCCGCGCCAGATCCTGGCTTGTTTCGCGGTCGGCGAAGCCACGTGATTCAGTGCGACCGCCTCGACGCTCCGCTCCCGGACCGTGGTATGCAGCGTCACCTCGCGGCCGGCTCGATGGAGCACAATGTCGAGCGGTGCGCCGGCCTTTCCCTGGTACCGTGACCGGAACTCGGGCCCAAAGTCCGCCGTGTGTGTCGTTACGACGTCGCCGATGCGGATCAGCGTGTCCCCCGGTTGAAGTCCGGCCGCCGCCGCGGCCCCTCCCGGCACCACCTCCGTCAGCACGTTGAAGACCGCTCCGCTGGATGAGACCCCCAGGGTCGGGACGGTGGTGTGGGTGACCCGGTAGTCGAGTCCGGCTTTCGCGAACACCGCGGCGTACGGCAGTGAGTCGCGCCCGTTGATGTAGTGCTGGTAGAAGGAGGCCAGATCGGGCATCCCGTTCTCCCGCAGGAGACCCAGCAGATCGGCGGTCGAGAAACCCTTCCCCGCCTGGTAGCGCGTGAAGAGCGCGCGCATGACGTCATCGAGGCTGTGCGCGTTGTCCGTGGCATCGCGGATCGAGATGTCGAGCAGGAGTCCCGTCAGCGAGCCCTTGGGATAGTAGAGCTGGGAGCTGTTGACGTAGACCTCGTTGATCCAGGTGGCCTCGGAGCCGTCCTCCTCACTCCAGGGTTCCGGCGCCGAGTTGACCTGGTCGATGTTCTGGTGGACGTGATCGAGAAAGTCTGAATCGGTCCAGATGCTGGCGCGCCAGTTGGTCAGGTCGGCGTAGTAGTCGGTGACACCCTCGGACCACCAGAGGAGCGGCGTGTATTGCTCGTCCCGGTATTCGTACGGCCACATCTCCACCGGCCGGATGCGCTTCACGTTCCACAAGTGGAAGAACTCGTGCGCCATCAGGGGATTCATGAAGCCGCCCAGCGTGCCGCCCGCGTCCGCGAACCCCGGCCCCGCGGGCATGATGTCGAACTGGCTATAGAGATGCTCCAGACCGCCCGCCCAATTGATGGTGTCCCGGACGACGTCGAAGAAGACGGTGTAGACGTCGTACGGTGCCCCACCCATCAAGCGGTCCTGCACGTCGGCCATCTTGGCGACGGACGTCCGCATGGCCGTCCGCACCGCGGGCGTATAGTCAGCCTCGGGCCACACCGCGATCCGGATCCACTTCCCTCCTGCCTGCAGCGAGTCGACGCTGAAGTGCCCGAGGAATGTCTCGGCGTCCGCGAGCACGTGATAGTCGGGCGCCGTATACACGCCTGAGCCCTCGGACTTGAGTGCGGTGGTCACGCGCCAACCCTCAGGCACCGTGAACCGGACCTCCGCCGGTCGATCGAGGTGACCCGGCTGGTAGAGAAAGAGGTTGGTGCCGAGGAACTGGGCGAGATCACCATGGATGCGCGCCATCGACAAGTCGATGGTGTCGGCGAGCTCGTCGAAGGACAGTGTGACGGACGGAGCGCCACCGGTCGGTACTCGCCAGGTCGTCTTGTCCGCGCGATCCCAGAACAGCGCCCGCCCTGACGCGTCCTTCGCGCCGAAGTGACGAACGAAGCGTGCGTAGTTCTGGATGTCGTAGTTCCCGGGGCTCCAGGCCGGCAGCGCGGCGTACAACGTATCGAGTCCGGAGACTGGGAAAGTCGCTTCGACGTGGAAGAGCTTGGTCGTGGGATCGAGAATCGAAACCTGATAGCGGACGGTCTGTGCGGAGAGCGGCAGGGCGACGAGGGCAAACAGTAGTTGGCGCACGACTTGGGGCTCCGGTCTCGGGAGACAGCTCGCGAAAAACGGGCTTAAAACGATGCGGCCCCGACGTTTAGTCGAGGCCGGTGGTTTCATTGCTGCGCCGAACGGTGATTAGGACGGGACTTCCTGTCCGCTGGCGTCCGCGACCATCGCGCGCAACTCCTTGCTGGGCTTGAAGACAGGCACTGGCCGAGCTGCCACTTCTACGGGATCCCCGGTGCGAGGGTTCCGGGCCATACGAGTCTTCCGCTGACGGATTTTGAAGGTGCCAAAGCCGCGTATCTCAATGTTATGCTGCTCAGATAGCGCCGCCTTGACCGCGTCCAAAAAGGAATCGACCACGCGGGCGCAGTCCTTCTTTGAGATCAAAGGACCGGCGGTACGCGCGATTTGGGCGGTCACCTTCTCGACCAGATCAGCCTTCGTCATCCGTTCCCCCTGAGGGCACAAGGGTCCCAAGACCGGGGGGCATATTACGAGCTAGCCTGTTGACTGTCAAGAGCTTGGAGGAACTCTTGGAAGTGTCCTTGGGCGTCGTGTGGGCCCGGAGAAGCCTCCGGATGGTACTGGACGGCGAAAATCGGGGCTTCCCGGTGCCGGACCCCTTCGACCGTCCCGTCGTTGAGGTTGAGGTGAGTGACCTCAAGTGACTTCGCACCCGGCACGCCCCCGGTGTCGCCCTTCACCGCGAAACCGTGGTTCTGGGACGTGATAAGTACTTGTCCCGTCTTCACATCCCGCACTGGATGGTTCCCCCCCCGGTGCCCGTAGGGGAGCTTCACCGTCTCACCGCCCAGCGCCAGGCCCAGCAGCTGGTGCCCGAGGCAGATCCCGAAGATGGGAAGCTTGCCGTCGGCCAGGGCGCGGATGGAGTCGATGGCGTACCCCACGGCGGCCGGGTCGCCGGGCCCATTCGATAGGAAAACGCCATCAGGCTTCAACTCGCGGACCTGCCCTGCGGTGGTTGCCGCGGGGACGACCGTGACGCGGCAGCCGTTTTGCACGAAGAGCCGGAGAATGTTGCGTTTCATCCCGAAGTCGTACGCGACCACGTGATGCGTCGCGTCCTGCGGCCCCTCGGTGTACGGCGCGGCGATCGTCGCCTTACTCGCGAGATCGAGGCCGTTCATGTCAGGTGCCGCGGCCAGGAGGCGGCGTACCTCGTCCGAGGGCTTATCGCCGAGGGCGAGGGCCCCACGCATCGCGCCCTTCGAGCGGATGTGCCGCGTGAGCTGGCGGGTATCGACGTCCGAGATCAGCGGCACGTGCGCGTCGGCGAGCCACTCGAGCAGCGGGCCGGTCGCGCGCCAGTTGGAGGGCTGGACCGACAGCTCGCGGACGACGACTCCCGCCACGCGAGGGCGGTCCGACTCGACGTCCTCAGGATTGATGCCGTAGTTGCCGATCATCGGCGCGGTCATGACCACGAGCTGTCCGAGATACGAGGGGTCGGTGAAGACCTCCTGGTATCCGCTCAGATTCGTGGTGAAGACGACTTCAGCGCACGTGGCCTCGAACGGGAGTGGCGCGGTTCCGGGGAACCAGGCGCCATCCTCGAGGAGCACGTAAGCCGATTTCAGATCAGGGGCGCGGCGTGGGGGGAGGGGACTGCGCGGGTTGCGACGGCGTCGTCGGTGCCGGCGTGCTCTGGAGCGGAAGCGGCGCCGGCTGCTGCGCAGGGGCCTGAATCTGGCCCTGCAGCACCGAGCGCGGAGCGGCGTTGTGCGAAGACATGAACGCCAGCACCAGCGCGAGGAACAGGAAGATGCCGGAGCACCACCAGGTCATCTTGGTGAGCAGCGTAACCGTCTGGCGGCCACCCATGAACATGTCGGTGCCCGCACCGCCGCCCAGGGACGCGAGTCCGCCGCCCTGACCGGCCTGGAGGAGAACTGCGGTGCCGAGGATGAGGGCGTCGAGCAGCAGCAGGACGAGAAAGAAGGTGTACATGTCGGGGCGTATGATACCTAGGGGGCGCCGGTTCGCACAAGTTGTGCCCAGCCATCGGGTTCCAGCGAGG
>DATBCM010000075.1:0-2664 GCA_036270455.1 Gemmatimonadales bacterium
GCGCCCCGTCAGTCCCTCGGCGAAATTCGCCGGGGTCCCGTTGTGGTACCAATCGGGGTGATCCTGCGGCGTGCCCAGATACCGTTCCTGGTAGATGGTGTCGTACAGCGAGGGATCGGCAACGGGGGCGACGGCCATGCCGACCGAGAACACATCCCCGTGCCGCGTCATGTCGTTCAGCGTGCTCGAGCCGCCACCGCTCCAGCCCCACACACCGATCCGGGACAGGTCAACGTACTTGTGCTGTTGTCCCATCACCCGAACCGCGTCCGCCTGCTCCTGGGACGACAGGACGCCGAAGTGTCCGTAGACCGCCTTCCGCCACGCCCGTCCCCGCGGTGCCGGGGTCCCACGATTGTCCACGCTGGCGACGATGTAGCCCTGATCGGCCAGCGCGCCGTACCAGAGCCCCTGATTCCCCTGCCAGAAATCCTGGACCGTCTGGCCGGCGGGCTCGCCATACACATAGAGGAGCACGGGATAGGTCTTGGTCGAATCGAAGCTCGCGGGCTTGATCATCCACCCGTCGAGCGTGGCGCCGTCGGGCAAGGGCGCCTTGAAGAACTCGACGCGGTGCGCGTAGGGCTTCACGGCGAGGGCAAGCTGGGCGTTGTCGACGAGCACGCGAACCGCCTGATGCGACGGCAGCCGGATGAGCTCCGTGGTGGGGACGTCCGCGGTACTGGAATGGATGTGGAGGGCCCACGTCGCATCCGGCGAGATGTTGTACCCGTTGGATCCCGACCCCGCGGCCGGTGTCACTCGCTCGGCCTTTCCGGACCCGTCGAGCCTGGTTCGGTACATGTACCGCTGAGTCGCGTTGTCCGGGGAGGCGCCGAAATAGAGCCACCCCGCCTTTTCATCCACGCCCTCGAGGCCGGTGATGTCGAAGGGGCCATTGGTCACGAGCTTGGTGGTCTTGCCGTCCCGCGCGATCCGGTAGACGTGGCGCCAGCCATCCCGCTCCGACGTCCACAGGAACTCTTTGCCGCCATTGATCCAGATGATGTCGTTGTCGAGATCGACCCAGGCCGAGTCCTGCTCCGTCATAACCAGGGAGACGGCGCCCGACGTGGCGTTCGCCAGCATCACCCGGTTCTCCTGCTGCGGTCGGTTCATGCGCTGGAGCATGATCTCGTTCGGGCCGGCCCAGTCCATGCGCGGGAGGTAGTCCTGCCGCGGATCACCGGGGAGCTGCAGCCAGGTGATGGGGCCGCCCGCTGCGCTCACCACGCCTGCCGTCACCGCCGAATTGGTGGTGCCGGCCTTCGGGTACTGGATCGGCGTGAGGTAGGGGTAGAGCGAGTCGGTGTCATCGATGAGGTAGAAGGTCCGTACGCCGATCATGTCGAAGTGCCAGAACGCGATCTTCGTTCCGTCGGGAGACCAGCGGAACCCGTCGCGGAGCCCGAACTCCTCTTCGTACACCCAGTCGGTCATGCCGCTGACATGGAGGGAGTCGGCGCCCGTGGTGAGCCGCGTGATCTTGTGATCGGCTAGGGCTTCGACGTAGATGTCGCCGTGCCGGACGAACGCGACGCGGTCACCAGCCGGAGAGAACTTCGCGTACATCATCGTGGACGGATCACCGCTCCCGCCGAGCTGGGACAGGGTGCCGGTCTTGCGGTCGAGCACCCAGTAGTCGCCGCGGGTATTCGCGCGCCAGACCTTCCGGGTGTTGGTGAAGAGGAGGAGCTTGCCCGCGTCGGCCGACCAGGCATAGTCGTCGAAGTCGAGGGAGGCGCTCGCGCCCGCCGGGGTCATCTGTTTGGCGGAGACCAGGACACTGCGCGCGCCCGTCGCGGTCTCGTAGCGGACGATATCGTCGCCTTTCCCGTCGGCCGAAGCCTCGACCGTAGTGTAGGCGTTGCCGTTTTCCATCCAGCGGGACGGGCCGAACCGGGCACTCGCGAAGTCCCGCGACGCGTAGAGCTTGTGCAGCATGGAATCGAGTCCGGCCGGGATCTGCGCGGCGGCCGGAGCCGATGAGATGATGGCGAGGGCCAGAATCAGTGCAACACGACGCATTGCTCCTCCTGTTTGGTTCTTCATGGCTTGGCGCTCTGGCGCCGTCGAACTTCTTCGGTCCAGCCGAGCACATAGATCACTGAAGTGAGCGGCGCTTGGTTGGCCACCACGAACCGGGTCCCGTCCGGCGCAATATCCCAGTTGGCATGTGGCGAAGCCGGCGCCAGATCGGCGGCGTCGAAGAGCGCGGCCCGCCCGCGCACCACGGGGGTCGGGCCGGGCTCCAGCGTCGCGGCCATCATCGTGGGGGTCCCGTCCACTTGCCCGACATAGTAGAGCGTGCGGCCGTCGGGCGCCCAGCGGGGCTCGCGACCGCCGAGACTCGAGACCAGAACCTTGGGCCCGTCCGGAAAGGATCGGACGTAGACCTCCTCGCGCCCTGTTTCGTCGCTGCCGTACGCCAGCCACTTTCCGTCTCGGGAAAGCGTCGCGGCTTCTTGGGTAAACGGGCTGGTCAGAAGGGGAGTGAACTTCCCGTGTTCCGCCGGGGCCCGGGCGATGTTGAACGCGCCGTTGGGCCCGAGCGACACGCCGAGCACCGAGCCATCCCGTTCATACTCGAGCGCCTGGACCACGTCCGGTCCAGTGTACACTGAATCCGGTCCGCCACTGCCGTCGCTGCGACGCCGCCACAAC